>JBASRI010000119.1:0-2265 GCA_049273755.1 Thermoanaerobaculia bacterium | reverse complement strand
GTCGCGGGCCGCGACAAAGCCGCTCGCCGCGGGCCTCGGCGAGCAGGGCCGCGACGTCGGAGCCGTGGGAGCGGTCGTGGTCGGCCATCATGCGCAGCAGATCCTCGAGTGTGACGCGTCCCACGCCTTCCTGGGCGCCGGCGCGCCTCCAGTCCGACGCCGAGAGGCGGCGCAGCACGTCGAGGTTCTCCGTGCGGGCGCGGGCGAAGAGCGCGATCCCGCGGGCGACGTCCTTTTCCTGGTAGCCGCGTTCGTGGGCGAGGCGGTCGCCATCGAAGTTCAAGAGGGCGGGGGTTTCCTCCGTGAGGATGCGGCGGATGCGCACTCCGTAGCCCTCGCGCTCCAAGTCCGCGAGGTGCCACACGTTCTCGACGAAGGAGAAACCGCCCCCGGACGGACGGCATCGGTGTTCCGCCGGCGAGAGGGTCGCGGCCGCACGGGCCAGCAGCGCCGGTGTGGACTCGAGGGTGAGTAGAAGTGTCTCGAACTCGCGTCGATTCATGGTCATGCCTCGACCTTAAATACGCGAGTCAGGGGAAAAAGGTTTCGAGTCCGGTGCCATAGACTTCCCCCCATGGGAATCCAGGAGATTCGAAGGTTCTTCCTTTCGCGGCTGTCGGCCCCCGAGCAGCCGCAGCGGCCCGATCCCGTCGCGATCGCGGCCTGCGCGCTTCTGCTCGAGATCGCGCACGCGGACGACGTGCTGGACGATGCGGAGCGCGCGCGCATCCGCCGAGCAGCGCGCGAAGATCTGGGCGTGCCCGCGGCGGACGTGGACGAGGTCGTCCGCCTCGCCGAGGAAGAGCGGCGCGAAAGCGTGGACCTCTACCAGTTTACGCGTCTGGTCGCCGAGAAGTTTTCCCGCGAACAGCGTTTGCGCCTGATCGAGGTGATCTGGGGCATCGTATACGCCGACGGCACGTTGTCCGCGGTGGAGAACCAGCTCGCCCGGCGCATCGCCGAGCTTCTCGGGTTCCAGCACCCCGAGGTGCAGGCGGTTCGCGAGAAGGTGGCGAAGGAGCGCTGACCCATTCGCGCTTCTACTTCAGCCAGTCCGGCAGCTTGCGCTTTTCCTGCGGGATGCGTTCGAGCGGCTCCGGCCACTCGGCCAGGAGGTACGCCGCCACGGCCGCGGCGGCCGTCGAGCGGTCGAGGATGCGCGCATCGATGCGGTCGAACGTGTCGTCGGCCGTGTGGTGGAAGTCGAAATACTCCGTGGCGTCGAGGAGCAGTCCCAGGTTGGGGATCCCGGAGGGGAGGAGATAGGCCAGATCCGCGCCGCCGAGGTTCTCGGCGACGACGTGGTCGGCGGCGATCGGAGACAGCAGCGCCGCGACGGCTTTGAGCCGCGCTTCGGCGCCCGGGCCCGCGTTCCACGAAAAGCCGAGCGGCGGTCCCTGACCGAGATCCGCCTCGAGCGCCGCGACGTGGCGGGAGAGCTCCGCCGCGTGGTCCGCGGCGTACGCCTTCCCGCCCTTGAGCCCGTTCTCCTCGTTGGCGAAGAGAACGACGCGCACGGTGCGACGGGGCCGGGGCGAGAGCGCAGCGATCTGCCGCGCAGCCTCGATGACGATGCCGCAGCCCGCGGCGTCGTCGAGGGCTCCGGTGCCCAGGTCCCAGGAGTCCAGGTGCGCGCCCAGCAGAACGATCTCCTCCGGCTTCTCGCGGCCCGGCACGTCGGCGACGACGTTGGCCGATTCGGCCTCCGGCAGCGTCCGGCAGCCGAGCGTGAACCGCACGCGCACGGGCGAGCCGCGCGCGACCAGCCGACGGAGAAGACCCGCATCGTCCGAGGAAAGCGCTGCGGCCGCGATTTTCGGGGAGTCCGCTTCGTAGCTCATGCCGCCCGTGTGCGGGAGCCTCCCCGAATCCGTGCCGACGGAGCGGATCAAGAGGCCGATCGCCCCGAGCCTGGCAGCGCGCGAGGAGCCCTGGCTGCGGACGCGTCCGGCTTCGGCGTAGCCCGATCCGTCCGATGTGCGCGCCGTCGGACGGTCGATGAAGACGATCTTCCCGCGGGCCGCCGCGCCCAGCGCGTCGAGCTCCGCGAGCGAGGCCACGCGGACGAGCTCGCCTTCGAGACCGGAGTCCGGCGTCGCGATGCTGCCGCCCAGGGCGGTCAGGGTCAGCTTCTGCGATACCGGCGAGACGACCTCTCCGGTCTCCACGCCCCGCTGCCAGACGGGAACCATCACTTTCTCGGCGCGGGCGGTGGCGAATCCCTGCGCTTTCAAAAGCGCCAGTGCGACGGCCACCCCCGCGCGG
>JBASRI010000113.1:0-3359 GCA_049273755.1 Thermoanaerobaculia bacterium | reverse complement strand
CCTCCATCGCGGCGCGCGACACGGACCTCGCGGCAGAGGCTTCCCGCATAGGGTTCCCGCTGCTCGTGAAGGCCTCGGCCGGGGGCGGCGGCAAGGGCATGGCGCGCGTCGAGCGCGCGGAGGACCTACCGGGGGCGCTCGCGGAAGCGCGGCGCTTGGCGGAGGCTTCGTTCGGGGACGGCACCGTGTACCTGGAGCGCATGTTGGAGGGCTGCCGCCACGTCGAGATCCAGGTCTTCGGCGATTCCTCCGGCAATCTGGTTTCCCTCTTCGAGCGCGAGTGCAGCGTGCAGCGGCGCCACCAGAAGATCGTGGAGGAGACGCCGAGCCAGGCCCTCGATCCGAAGCTTCGCAAGGCGATGGGCGCCGCGGCGGTCGCGGCGGCGCGCGCGGTGGGTTACACGGGAGCGGGGACGGTCGAGTTTCTCCTCGACGCCGACCGGCGCTTCCACTTCCTGGAGATGAACACCCGCCTTCAGGTCGAGCACCCGATCACGGAAGAGACGCTGGGCATCGACCTCGTGCGCGCCCAGATCGAAGTGGCCCGAGGGAAGGGCCTGCCTGACGCGTGGCGCAGCGGCGCGCTCGCGCCCCGGGGCCATGCGATCGAGCTCCGCCTCTACGCCGAGGACCCCGTGGACTTCCTGCCGCGCTCGGGACGGATCCTCGCCTGGCGGGAGCCCGAGGGGCCCGGGGTGCGCGTGGACGCGGGCGTGGAAGAGGGGAGCGTCGTCGGTCTCGAGTACGACCCTCTGCTCGCCAAGCTCGTGATCTGGGCGGAGGACCGCGAGACCGCGATCGCCCGGGCACGGCGCGCGCTCTCCGAGTGGGTGGTCCTCGGGCTCGAAACCAATCTTCCGCTGCTGCTGGAAGTCCTCGCATCCCCGGCGTTCGCGTCGGGGCGCTACACCACGGACCTCGTACAGAGCCTTCCTCGCTTCCGAGGCGAGGAGCCGCCGGACGCCGCGTGGATCGCGGCGGCCCTCGCGCAGCGTCCGGCCGCGGCGTTCGCGGAGGGCTCGGGCGCGTCGGACCCCTGGAGCGCGTCTTCCTCCTGGAGAGCGGGCGCGTGAGCGCGGAGCGCCTCTCGCACAGAGATCGGACTCGCGACGTCCGCCTCGAGAGCGGCGCGGCGGTGCTGGACGGCCGGCGTGTTCCCTTCGAGCGCCGCGGCGGCGAGCCACAGGCCGGGAGGGTCGTCGAGCTCGTCGTGGACGGAAAGACCCATCGGACGGTGTCGGTTCGCGACGGAGGCCGCGTCTACGTCTGGCTCGACGGGAGAGTCTTCGCCTTCGAGCGGGGGCCCAGCCGGAGCGAGCGGGCGCCCTCCGAGCATTCCGGGGACCTGTTGTCGCCGATGCCGGGCCGCGTGCGCAAGACGCTCGTCGCGGCGGGAGATTCGGTCCGGCGCGGCCAGCCGCTGCTCGTCCTCGAGGCGATGAAGATGGAGCATTCGATCCGGGCCCCGCGGGACGGGGCGGTCAAGAGGCTTCTGGTCCGGGAGGGAGATCTGGTCGACGCGGGAGTGGAGCTGGCGGAAATCTCGTCATAATGGTGCCCCCATGGACGCCTGGGAAGAGCACTCCCTTCGCCGGCCCCACCTGCCCGAGCGCGTCACGGTCTACGAGGTCGGTCCGCGCGACGGGCTCCAGAACGAGGCCGAGACGCTTCCACTCGAGACGCGCGCCGAGTTCGTCGATCGCCTGACCGACGCGGGCCTGCCCGCCATCGAGGTTGGGTCCTTCGTCTCCCCGAAAGCGATTCCGCAGCTCGCCGACACCGAGGAGCTGTACCGCCGCATCCATCCCGCCAGCGGCGTGCGCTATCCGGCCCTCGTCCCGAACCTCCAGGGCTTCGAGCGCGCTCTCTCGGCGGGGGTGCGGGAGATCGCGGTCTTCACAGCGGCCTCCGAGACCTTCAACCGGAAGAACATCAACGCCGGCGTGGACGAGTCGATCGAGCGGTTCCGCCCCGTGGTCGCGCGGGCACGCGAGGAGAAGATCCGCGTGCGCGGCTACGTCTCGACCGCGTTCGGCTGTCCCTACGAGGGAGATGTCGCGCCAGAGGCCGTCCGCGAGATCGTGCACAAGCTGCTGGATCTGCCGGTCGACGAGATCTCCGTCGGCGACACGATCGGCGTGGCGACGCCGTCAGACGTTTTCGACGTCATCGAGACGCTCTACGAGTCCGGCGTGACGCGGGGCGTGCTGGCCCTCCACTTTCACGATACACGCGGTACCGCGCTCGCGAACGTGTACGCGGGGCTCCAGTGCGGCGTGACGACGTACGACGCGTCGGCCGGCGGTCTGGGGGGGTGCCCCTACGCGCCGGGAGCCGCCGGGAATCTCGCAACGGAGGACCTCCTCTATCTTTTGGAAGGGCTCGGGATTCAGACGGGCGTGACGCTTGCCAAGGTCGTCGAAGCTTCGCGTTTTCTGGCCGGCCGCCTCGGACACAGGCCTCCGGGCCGATACCTCGCCTCCGTCTGGGAGCCTGCGGCAAGTTGACAGATTTCTCGTAAGAGTGTAACCTCCTGATTTACTGAAGGTTAACTCAGTGGCAAAGCGAATCCTGCTCGCGGATGACAGTCTGACGATTCAGAAGGTCGTGGAGCTGACGTTCTCCGACAGCGAGTACGAGCTCGTGTGCGTTCCCAATGGGCAACGCGCTCTGGACAAGGTGGCCGAGCGGGCCCCCGACCTGATCCTGGCCGACGTCGTGATGCCCGAGAAGAACGGGTACGAGGTCTGCGAAGCGATCAAGGCGAACCCCGCCACGGCGCGGATCCCGGTTGTCCTACTGTCCGGGACCTTCGAGCCCTTCGATCGCGAACGCGCGGAGCGGCTCGGGTGTGACGCGATCGTGTCGAAGCCCTTCGACTCCCAGCAGCTTCTCCGCCAGGTCGAGGCGCTTCTATCCAAACCCCAGGGCGAGGTCCCCTCGGCGCACACCATGGCGATCCCGGTGATGACCAACCCGACTCCGCCGCCCGCGGCCGAGGAACGGCCGACCACCGAATCGGGCTTTTTGGCCGAAGATTTCACTGGGCGGATTCGCAGGCCCGCCGGCACGGCCGGCGGTCCGGATCTCTTCGAGGAGGAATACGGTCAGGCAGACGTCGAGTCGGCAATCGCGGCTTTCGAGAAAGCGCACCCCGAGTACGCTTACGTCGAGGAGGGCGCCGCGGATTCTGCGATGAACCCTGGTTCCTCCGACGGGGACGACGACGAACGCGAGGCTCCCGGCCAGCCGCTGTCCGATTGGATGCACGAGGAGCCCCAGCGCGCTTCCGTGCCCCCGCCTCCGCCCGCCCCCGCGCCTTATTGGGTCCCGCGCGAGCCCGAGCCGGAGCTCCAGCC
>JBASRI010000105.1:0-6628 GCA_049273755.1 Thermoanaerobaculia bacterium | reverse complement strand
CTTCTGGGCGAGCGACGCCGCCGGCGCCGGGGCGGACGGCATCCTCTCGGTCACGCCGATGTTCAACACGCCCAGCGCCGAAGGCCTGCTGCGGCACTTCTCGGCGATCGCCGACGCGACGGACCTGCCGACGATGGTGTCCAACGTCCCGGCCCGCACCGGCATCGACCTGACGGTGGAGACGATTCTGCGCCTGGCCGAAATTCCGAACGTCACGGGCCTGATGGAAGCGTCGTCCGACTTCGGGAAGATCGCGAAGCTGCTGGTGGCGATCCCGCAGGACTTCGCGGTGTTTTCCGGGGACGACGCGACCGCGCTGGCGATGATCGCGCTCGGCGCCCGCGGCGTGATCTCGGTCGTCGCCAACGAGATCCCGAAGGAAATGGCCAGCCTGGTCCGGGCGGCCCTGGAGAACGACCGCGAAAAGGCGCTAGAGCTCCAGCGCAAGTACGAGCCGCTCATGGAGATGAACCACTGGGAGCCCTCGCCCGGCCCGGTGAAGTGCGCGTTGACGCTGATGAAGAAGTGCGGCGGCACGCTGCGGCTGCCCCTCGTGCCGGTGCGCGAGGACACGCGGCGCCGGATCGAAAAGACGCTCTCCGGATACAAGCTCCTGCCCAGGAAGGGGGCCGTGGCGCGTTGAGCGCCCTCGCTCGGCGGATCGAGGACCTCTATTCGGCCGGGGAGCCTCCGGCCGCGGAGGCCCGGGGAGCGGTCGGGGAGCTCCTGGCCTCTCTCGAGACCGGCGCGGTGCGCGCGGCCGAGCGCCGGGACGGCCGCTGGCAGGTCCACGCCTGGGTCAAGCGGGGGATCCTCCTCGCCTTTCGCGTCGGCGCACTTTCGGAGTTTCCGCCGGCGGGCCCGCTGCGATTTTTTGACAAGGACACGCTGCCGCTGGCCGACCTCACGCTGGCCTCGGGCGTGCGCATCGTTCCGGGGGGCACCTCCGTGCGCGCGGGCGCCTTCGTCGCGCCGGGCGTGACGATCATGCCGCCGGCCTTCGTCAACGTCGGGGCGTACGTCGACAGAGGCACCCTCGTGGACTCGCACGCCCTCATCGGCTCGTGCGCGCAGGTGGGGCGCCGCGTCCACATCTCGGCCGGCGCCCAGATCGGGGGCGTGCTCGAGCCCGTGGGAAACCTGCCGGTGATCCTCGAGGACGACGTGCTCGTCGGCGGAAACACCGGGATCTACGAAGGCGTGATCGTGCGGGCGGGAGCGGTCCTCGGGGCGGGCGTGATCCTGACCGGAGCGACCCCGGTCTACGACGTCGTGCGGGGGGAAATCTACCGCGAGGCCGCCGGCCGGCCGCTCGAGATTCCGGAGAGGGCGGTCGTCGTGCCGGGCTCGCGCCCGATCCTCGAGGGACGCGGGGCCGAGTGGGGGCTGGCGCTCCAGACGCCCGTGATCGTGAAGTATCGCGATGCCCGAACCGACGCCTCGGCGGCGCTGGAGGAGACGCTGCGGTGATCGTCGGGGATCTGGATTAGGATCCGCGCATGACGTTCGACACCGAAGAAATCCGCAAGAGCCGGGAAGACGGCTGGTTCAAGCAGAACGAGGCTCAGCTCCTGGCCGCGGCCCGCAAGAAACGGGAAGAGGCCGAGAAAGCGAAGGGGAGCGCCGAGGCGCAGGCCCGGCGGCAGGCCCACTGGCGGAAGTGCCCCAAGTGCGGCGCGGACATGCGGGTCGACAAGATCGGCGACATCGAGGTCGAGAAGTGCCCCGACTGCGAGGGGATCTTCTTCGACCGGGGCGAGCTCGAGACGCTGCTCCTCTCCCGCGAGGGAGAACGGCGCGGCTTCTTCCGCAAGCTCCTGGGCTTCTCGAAGGACTGACACGGCGGAGGCGCCAGGGCAAGGAGGCCGCTCACGAGATACACGCTCTGGCTCGCGCTGATCGCGTCCATGCGACCCACGCCGACGCCGACGCCGACGCCGACGCCGACGAGCGAGAGCCTCTCTCGAGTCGACCATCTGCTCTACGCGACGCCCGACCTGGATCGTGGCGTCGAGGAGATCGAGAAGCGGCTGGGCGTCCGGGCGACGCCGGGAGGCCGGCATCCGGGTATGGGAACGCGAAACGCCCTGATCGCGCTGGGACCGACGAGCTATCTCGAGATCATCGCCCCCGACCCCGATCAGGCGCCTCCGTCCGAGCCCCGCCCCTTCGGAATCGACGCTCTCGCGACGTCCCGCCTGGCCGCGTGGGCCGCCAAAGGGCGGGATCTCGAGCGGCTCGCCAGCGACGCCGCGCGCCAGGGCGTGCGCCTCGGGGAAGTGATCGCCCGGAGCCGGCAGCGGCCGGACGGGGTCTTGCTCTCCTGGCGTTTCACGAGCCCCTGGATCGTGATTGCCGACGGCATCGTCCCGTTCTTCATCGACTGGGGAGAGTCGTCGCATCCCGCCGCGACCGCGGCGAGGGGAGGCTCGCTGGTCGCGCTGCGCGCGGAGCATCCCGATCCGGCCGGTGTCCGACGAATGCTCGAGGCGCTGGGGCTCGATCTCCCCGTCTCGCCGGGCCCGAAGCCCGCGCTGATCGCGGTGATCGAGTGCCCCCGGGGCCACGTGGAGCTGCGGTAGCGGGGTATCGCTTCTGTCATCCCGAGGAGCGCTGCGACGAGGGATCCCTTTCTAAGCCGTAGCGTGGCTCAAAAGGGATCCCTCGCTGCGCTCGGGATGACAAGGATAGAGGCGACTACCTCGGGCCCGCCGGCAGGTTCGTCGTCAGGTAGCGCGCGAGCAGCTCGTGCAGATGCAGCGAGGTTCCGTCGCCCTCGTTGATCGCGTGCGTGCGGTTCGGGTAGACCATGAAATCGAAGCGCTTGTTGAGCGCGACGAGACGGTTAACGAGCCGTTCGCTGCCCTGGTAGTGCACATTGTCGTCGCCCGAGCCGTGGACGAGCAGCAGCTTGCCGTTCAGTCCCTCGGCAAAGAAGATCGGAGAGCCTTTCCGGTAACCTTCCGCGTTCTCTCCGGGAAGCCCCATGTACCGTTCCTGGTAGACGGTGTCGTAGAGCGTCTGGTCCGGCACCGGCGCCACGGACATGCCGACCTTGTAGACGTCGGGAGAGCGGAAGAGCAGGTTCAGCGTCATCGAGCCGCCGCCGCTCCAGCCCCACGACGCGACGCGATCGGAATCCAAATAGGGGCGCGCGGCGAGCAGGGCCTTCACGGCGGCCGTCTGGTCCGCGGTCGCCAGCACGCCGACCTCGCCGTAGATCGACTTCCTCCAGTCGCGGCCCTTCAGCGACGGCGTGCCGCGGTTGTCCACGCACGCCACGACATAGCCGGCGTCGGCGAGCGCGCGGTGGAAGAGCGAGCGGTCGCCCTTCCACTGGTCCACGACCTCGACGCCGGCCGGCTCGCCGTAGACGTACATCAAGAGCGGGTACTTCTTCGACGCGTCGAACCCCTTCGGCTTCATCATCCAGGCGTCGAGCGTCACGCCTCCGGCGATGTCGACTTGAAAGAACTCCGTGGGGGGCTGAAAGGCCGCCGCGGCCTTCGCCGCGACGTCCCGGTTGTCCTCGAGCACGCGCAGGGTCTGGTGCGAGGGAAGGCGCACGAGGGCGGTGACCGGCGGGCGGCCGTAGCTCGAGAAGGTGTGGATCGCGAAGCGGCCGTTCGGCGAGATCTTGTAGGCGTGCGTGCCCGGCAGGTTCGGCGGCGTGACGCGCTCCGGCGCGCCGTTGCCGTTGAGCCGCGCGCGGTAGAGGTAACGACGCGTGGCGTCGCCGGGGGAGGCGGTGAAGTAGAGGAGGCCCGCCTCTTCGTCCACGCCATCGACGTTGACGATGTCGTACGCTCCCGGCGTGAGCAGTCGGAGCGCGCCGCCGTCCTTCGCGGCCGCCCAGGCGTGACGCCAGCCGTCCCGCTCGCTGACCCAGAGAAGCTCCTTGCCTCCGGGCAGCCACTGCCAGGAATCCACGACGTCGACCCAGGTCTTGTCCTCGTCCCGGAACAGCCGACGCGCCGTGCCGGACGCGGCGTCGGCCAGCCAGACGTCGTCGGCGTTCTGGAGGCGGTTCAACTGCTGGAGAACGAGCTGCGAGGAGTCCACCCACTCCATGCGCGGCACGTAGGTGTTGCGGGGGTCGCCGGGGAGCTCGACCCAGCGCGCCGCGCCGCCCGAGGCCGGCACGATGCCGATCTTGACGGCGGAGTTCGTCGTGCCGGCCTTGGGGTACGGAATCGGCGTGAGCGCCGGGTACGTGGAGTCTGTGTCGTTGATGAGATGAAAGGTTCCGATTCCGCCGGAGTCGAAGTGCCAGAAGGCGATGTTCCGGCCATCCGGGCTCCAGCGAAAGCCGTCGCGCAGCTCGAACTCCTCCTCGTAGACCCAGTCGGAGGTGCCGTTGACCGTCGTGGCCGAGCCGTCGGTCGTCAGGCGCGTGCGCTTGCCGTCGGCGACGTCCTCGACGTAGAGGTCGTTGGACTGGACGTACGCGGCGCGCGTCCCGTCCGGCGACAGCCTGGCGAACATGAGTGTGCCTTCGGGGAAGCCCTCGCCGAGCTTCCGGAGCTTTCCGGAAGCGACCTCGAGCACCCAGTAGTCCCCCCGCGTGTTCTGCCGCCAGACCTTCTTCGTGTTCGTGAAGACGAGCAGCCGCGCGCCGTCGTCGGACCATGCGTAGTCCTCGATCGTCAATGGCGGCAGGGCCGGCGCGGGCACGAGTCTCGCCGCGGAGATCAGGACGCGCCGCTCACCCGTGATGGCATCGTAGCGGACGAGGTCTTTGGCGTCCTTCGCGTCCCGCACGCGGGTCGCCGTCGACGGCTCGACGGTCGTGTACGCCTTCCCTCCCTCGGTCCAGCGGAATGGACCGACCTTCTTCGGCTCGTATTCCTTCCTGGCGAAGATCCGCTCGAGTTGCGCGTCGAGCGTGTCGGTGGGGGTCGGCTGCGCGGCGCCGAGCGCGGCGGCCAGCAGAAGCAGGGCGCCGAACGAGATCCGGACGAATCGCGTCATGGCCCTCCGGTGTAGGGGCGGCCCTGGCGGCCGCCCTCAATGGGCGGGGACAAGCCCCGCCCCTACGGCCTCAATTCCCCGCCCCTACGCCTTCATCTCGGAGAGGCGCCGGAAGTAGTCCGCGAACGCGGCGATGCCGCCTTCGGCCTGGGGCCAGTCGAAGTTCTCGTTGGGCGCGTGGTAGCCGTGCTCCGGCAGCGACAGGCCCAGGAAGAACACGGGGCTCTTCAACACCTTCTCCATCGAGAGGACGGCGCCGATCGAGCCGCCCTCGCGCACGAAGACGGGCTCCTTGCCGAAGGCGAACTTCATCGCCCCGCGAATCGCGTCCGCGTACGGGCCGGTCGTCTTGCCCTCGTAGGGCGGCAGCGCGTGCTCGGCCGAGACCTTCACGTCGGGGTTCTTCTTCTTCACGAAGTCCTTGACGAGCTTGACGATCTTCTGCGAGCTCATCTTCGGCACCAGGCGGCAGGAGACGATCGCCGTCGCCTTGGGCGGGATGATCGTCTTGACCCCCGGGCCCTGGTAGCCGCCGGCGATGCCGTGGACCTCGAAGGTCGGCATCATCCAGATTCGCTTCATGACCTCGAGCGGGTCGTACACCCGCAGCGACCGGAACATGTGATCGCGCATGAAGTCCCTGACGGTGAAACCGCACTTCTTCAGGTCCTCGAGCTCCTTCTTCGTGGGCGGCACGACGTCTTTGTAGAAGCCGGGGATCTTGACCTTGCCGGTCTTGCCGTCCATGCACTCGGAGATGAGCTGACAGAGCTCGGCGATCGGGTTGCGGGCGGCTCCGCCGGCCGTCCCGGAGTGCTGATCGGTCTCGCCCGTCTGGAGCTCGAAGCGGAAGCCTTGGAGGCCGCGCAGGCCCGCGGGACTCGCCGGGCGCGAACGCGAGACCCAGACCGTGTCGGAGACGACGACGGAGTCCGTCGCGAAATCCTTCTTGCCGGCGCGGATCGTGGACTCGAAGTGGGGGCTGCCGATCTCTTCCTCGAGCTCCCAGAGGAAGTGGATGTTGAGGGGCACTCCTTTTTCCCACGCGTAGCGGGCGCCGAAGAGGGCCGTCATCGCGGGCCCCTTGTCGTCGGTGGTGCCGCGGCCGCGGTACTTGTCGCCTTCGCGGATGAAGTCGAAAGGCGGCGTCTTCCAGTCCGGGCCGTCGGCCGGCTGGACGTCCAGATGGTTGTACACGGTCACCGTCGGGTACTGCGGCCCGCGGTCGAAACGCCCATGGACGATGGGATGGCCCTTGGTCTCGTAGAGCTTCGCCTTCGCGCCGAAGGACTCGAGCAGCGAGACGGCGGACTCGGCGGCTTTGCGGACGTCTTCCTTTCTGGCGGGCTCGACCGAGACGGAAGGGATCTCGACGGTTTTCTCGAGGACCTGCTCATACTCGGCGCGCTTGGAGCGCGCGTAGGACCGAAGCTCTTCGCGGTCGAATCCGGATGCCATTCGGATCTCCTGTCTACTTCTTTTTCTTGGGTTGGGGCTTCCTGGCGGGGGCGCCTTTGCGCGCCGGCTTCTTCTTCGCGGGCGCGGCCGCCTTGACCTTGGCCGGAGGTTTCGCCTTCGCGGGCGGAGCGGCGGGCTTGAGCTTGCCGGCGGCCGCGGCCTTGGCGGCCGCGTTGGCGGCGCGAGCGGCCTTCTTGGC
>JBASRI010000093.1:0-1988 GCA_049273755.1 Thermoanaerobaculia bacterium | reverse complement strand
GGCTGGATCCGGCAGAGGCGCCGGGACCCAGGGGCGCTCGCGCGGCACGCCCTCCCGCTTCTCCCCGGCTTCCTGGGCCCGCTTCAACGCATCGTCGATCAGGCTCACGCGATTTCTCCCTCGAGCTCGCGGATGGCCTGCTTGACCGCCCGACTTTTCAGCTCGTACGTTCCGTTGACGTAGCCGTACAGCAGCGCCTTGTCGCACACGGCGTTGATCAGCCGCGGCACGCCGCGCGCGTAGCGGTGGACCCGGCGGATCGCCCACGGCGAAAACGCCGGTCGGCCGTCGGCCCCGGCGACTTTCAGACGGTGCGCGATGTAGCGCCCGGTCTCCTCGCGGTCGAGCGGGGCCAGATGGTAGCGCACGGTGATTCGCTGGCGCAGTTGCCGGAGCCCCTTCTGGTTCAGCTTCTCGCGCAGCTCGGGCTGACCGATCAACACGATCTGCAGGAGCTTGCGCTGGTCGGTCTCGAGGTTCGACAGAAGCCGCACCTGTTCGAGGAGCTCCGGGGCCAGATCCTGAGCCTCATCGATCAGCAGCACGACGTCGTTTCCGGCGGCCGCCTGCTCGAGGAGGAACCGGTTCAGGATCTCCAGATACCCCGTGCGGTCGAGCTTGGGTGGCTCCAGCCCCAGCTCCGTGAGGATCATCCGCATCAGCTGCGTCGAAGTGACAATCGGGTTCAGGATCAAGGCGGTCTTGCAACGCTCCCCCAGCTCCGTCAGGATCGCGCGGCAAACGGTCGTCTTGCCGGCGCCGACTTCGCCCGTGATCTGGATGAAGCCCTTGCGCTCGCGGATTCCAAAGAGGACGTGGTTGAAGGCCTCGCGGTGTTTGTCGGAGAAGAAGAGGAACCGCGGATCGGGCGTGATGTTGAACGGCGCCTCCCGGAAGCCGTAGAACTCGTTGTACACCGACTCGAGCTTAATCCAGAGGGTGGTCTCAGGTCTCAGGTCTCAAGTCTCAAGTGAGAGCCGGCGTTCCCGACCTGAGACCTGGGACCTGGGACCTGAGACCCGTCAGGAGGCCATCGCCTCCAGCGGCCGGCAGTCCCCGCAGGGGCGGTATCCCGCCGCGACGGCCTCGCGCCCCGAGTGGAACGGCACGGTGTTCGAGCGCACCAGCGTCTCGATCCCGCCACACGTCGGGTAGCAGTAGTAGCGCCCCTTCGCGTGGCCGAGGTACCGCACGCCCGAGGCCGCCAGCTTCTCCAGCGTGTCCGGGTGCGCCCCCTCGACCTCGAGCAACGTGCGTTTGTTGCGCGGGCCGCCCAGCGAGTAGTTGCCGATGTGGCCGTCGCTCCGCACGACGCGGTGACACGGGATCAGCAGCGGGACCGGGTTCTTCGCCAGGGCCGAGCCCGTGGCACGCACCGCGCCGGGGCGGCCGATCTCCTTGGCGATCCAGCTGTACGGACGGACCTCGCCTGGCGGAATCTCGAGCGCCTTCATCAGGACCGCGCGCTCGAACTCGGAGAGCCCGCGCAGGTCGAACCGCAGCTGCGGCCGGTCCTTGCCCTTGAGGTTGCGGACGAGAGCGCGCACGCTGGCCGGAGCGACCGTCTTCTCGGGATAGACCGGACGCCCGTGCCGGCGGCGGAACTCCCTCTCGAAGTCGGCGCCCGACTTCGCCCGCGTGACCATCGAGATCCCGACTTTGCTGTGCGCGATGAAGACCGGGCCGACCGGCGACTCGAGCCGCCAGTAGGTGTCGGCGAGCCCCACCCGCCGCATCACGGCCGGCAGCAGCGTCTCCGGCGCTCGGTAACCCTCCATCGACCGAAGCGCCCGCGCCAGTCCGAGCGAATCCTTCATCGTGTTCACCTCTGCACTCCTTCCCGCCGCGACGCCGACAGCGCCTCGCGCAGGGCGTTGACGCCGCGATGGACGTTCGACTTTGTGGTTCCGAGCGGCTGCGCCAGGACCTTCGAGACCTCCTCGAGCCGCAGGCCCTCGACGTACCGCAGAACGAGCGGCGCGCGGTAG
>JBASRI010000088.1:0-1506 GCA_049273755.1 Thermoanaerobaculia bacterium | reverse complement strand
GCCTCGATCGCGTGCAGCACTTCGTCGCGCCAGGCCTTCGTCTCGGGTCTTGCCGCGTACGTCCGCCCGACCTCGGCGTAGAGGTCCCAGCAGAGGTAGGCGAACCCCTTGGGGTTGGCCGCGCCGCCGGGAAGCCGGCTCTCGCGGATCGCGGCCCGGGCGGCCTCGAGGGTCGTCACGTTCTGGAGGTGCACCAGGCCGGCAACGACGTCGGCGACCTGGACCCCGGTGTCGTCCAGGTAGTTCTGGACCTCCACGGGGAATCCGAGGTGCCGGAGCGTGCGCACGAGGACGTCGCCCAGGACCGCGTTGCGCAGGTGCCCGATGTGCGCGGCCTTGTTCGGGTTGATGTTGGTGTGCTCGACGATGACCTTGCCCTCTCGCGAGGACGCTTCGGGGGCGCCGGCGACCAGCGCGCGGATCAGCGCTCCCCGGTCGAGGAAGAAATTGAGGTAGCCGGCGCCTTCGACCCGCACTTCCCGAACTCCGGCCGGCAGCGTGATCGCCTTCGCGAGGTCGGCGGCGATCGCCCGCGGCGCCTTGCGGAGCGTCTTGGCCAGGTCGAAGGCGGCGGGGCAGGCGAGATCGCCGAGCTCGAGGCGAGGCGGCCTCTCCAGAACGACGCGCTCGACACGCGCGGAGAGGCGCTGTGCGCCTTCGCGGATCGCGTCGGCGAGCGCGGACCGCACGGAGTCGAGCGAGAGCGGCTCGGCCATCGGCGCGGCAGTATAGCCGGACGTTTGAGCGGGCGCTCGGCGCGCCCAACGGGAGCGGAGAGCGATTCTCGGCGCATGACAGTGCCCGTACTCATGCACCCTCCTCGCGAAGCAAACACGATCGGTCGGAACCTTGAACAGGCTGCTAAGATCCGAGCATGGCGCTTCCGGTCACCCGCTCGATCGCCATCGGGGCGCCGCCCACCGACGCGTTCGACGCGTTCACGCGCGTCTCGGACCTGCTCTCGTGGCTCTGCGAGGGGGCTCTCGTGGGCTTGAAGCCCGGCGGAAACTGGGCCGTTGGATTCACAGACCAGCGGGGCATCACGGAGGCGACCGTCCTGGGCAAGATCGTCGAGTTCGAGCGTGGCCGGCGGCTCGTCGTGGCCGACATCTCCTACGAGCCGCGGGTGGGCGAGCCGCTATCGGGCATCCGGCTCGAGCTGACCTTCGCCGAGCGCGAGGGCGGCTGCCTCGTAACCGTCGCCCAGGACGTTCCGGACGCGGGTCCGGCATACACCCGGTATCAGGGGGAGGCCGCCACGGGATGGGAGTCGAACCTCGAGGAGCTGAAGCGATATCTTGAGGGGCCGCGGCGGCGGCGGATCGTGATCGAGGAAGGGCTGCCGGAGAACTAGTCGAAGTTGAGAGTCGAGAGGAGCGGGATCGGTTGAGCGGCATGGTGGAAACGGGCGTGTGCGTCGTCTGCGGGGGCACGGGCTGGCTGCTGGACTCCGCGGGCGGCCGGAAGGACGCGCGCCCATGCGCGTGCCGCGGCGCCGCGATCGGG
>JBASRI010000066.1:0-10871 GCA_049273755.1 Thermoanaerobaculia bacterium | reverse complement strand
GCCTGGCTCGACACGAGGACGAAGAGGGCGTCGGGAGCGCTCCGCGCGGCGGCGGCGATCAGGCGTTCGGTTCCGCGCGCGTTGACCTCCCGATACTCCTCGAGCGAGCGTGCCTTGACGAGGCCCGCCACGTGGACGATCGCCGCGGCTCCGGCTGCGGCGCTCTCGAGAACGGCCGGGTCGGAGAGATCGCCGGCGACAGTTTCGAGCTCGATGCCCTCCAGCAGTCCGGAGCTGGCGCGGCGGAGGTCGCGCGCCAGAAGCCGCACCTTCCAGCCCGCCTCCCGGAGAGCCCGCGCCGCGTGGCCGCCCACGAAGCCGGTTCCGCCCGTCAGCAGCGCAAGCGCCATGCTCGGGCGAATTGTATTGACTCGGCAGCACGGTACGGACAGCATTCCGGGGACTTTCATGGAATCTCGCAGGAGAATCGGGGGCCGGTCTCTCCGGTCCGCCGCCCTGGTGGCGCTCTGCGCGTTGCCGCTGCAGGCCGCTTCGCCGGCGCGCCCGCCCGTCGTCGAGTACACGATCGAGACGTCTCTGGAGCCGGCCACCAAGATCCTCGACGGCAAGGAGCGTCTGGTCTGGCGCAACCCGTCCAACGATCGCGTCGGCGAACTGCGCTTTCACATGTACTTGAACGCCTTCAAGAACACCCGGTCCACATTCATGCGCGAGTCCGGCGGGCAGATCCGGGGCGACGAGAGGAGCAGGAAGCCGGCCGACTGGGGTTGGATAGACGTCCTCTCCATGAAGATTTCCACGGGTCAGGACTTGAGGCCCGGTGCCCGTTTCATCCAGCCTGACGGAAACGACCGCGACGACGAGACCGTGCTCGCCGTGCCGCTTCCCTCCCCCGTCCCTCCTCGCGGAGAGATCACGCTCGACATCGCGTTCCACGCCAAGCTTCCCAGGATCTTCGCCCGCACCGGCTTCGTGCGCGACTACTTTCTGGTCGGCCAGTGGTACCCGAAGGTCGGCGTTTACGAGCCGGCGGGGATGCGTGGGCGCGAGGCGGGCGGCTGGAACTGTCACGCCTTTCACGCATACTCCGAGTTCTATGCGGACTTCGGGGACTTCGACGTTTCGATCGACGTGCCGTCGCGCTTTCTCATCGGCGCCACGGGAAAGCGGATCGCCGAGAGGAAGACGGGCGACCGGACGATCTCCCGCTACGTCCAGAGAGACGTGCACGACTTCGCCTGGACGGCGGACCCCCGCTTCCTCGTGACGGAGTTCACCTTCGACCCGGCCCGCGACGTCCCGGCGGGCTGGGCCGCGAAGGCGGCGGAGGAGCTGGGCATGAGCGAGTCCGAGCTCGCCTTGAAGCCCATCTCCGTGCGTCTTCTGCTCCAGCCCGGGCACGAGCGCGGCCGCGCGAGATACCTGCGCTCGATCAAGGAGGGCATTTCGTTCTACGGACTCTGGTTCGGAGCGTATCCCTACGAGACGCTGACGGTCGTGGATCCGCCGGAGGATGGCATGAGCTCCGCCGGCATGGAATACCCGACGTTCGTCACCGGGGGCGGGGCCAATGCTTTTCTGACCCGTTGGCCCCTCGACGGCGTCCGGCTGATCGAGCTCGTGACGATCCACGAGTACGGTCACCAGTACTGGTACGGGATGGTCGGCTCCAACGAGTTCGAGGAGCCGTGGCTGGACGAGGGCGTGAACGACGACTCCGAGCACCGCGCGATGACCCTGGCGTACGGCCCCCGAGACACGGCCGAATTTCCCGGCGGCATCGGCGTGGACTCGATCTCGCTGGCGCACTCCGACTACACGCTTCTCGATAACCTGGACCCGATCCGCCGGTGCGCCTGGTGTTTCTACTCCGGAAACTCCTACGGGGTGAACTCCTACCCCAAGGTGGGCCTGTTCATGGCCCAGCTCAAGAACGATCTGGGGACGCGGTCCTTCACCCGAGCCCAGCGCGCCTACTTCCAAGCCTGGTCCTTCCGCCACCCGGGGACCTCGGACTTCTTCGAGGTCTTCCAGAAAGTCTCGGGCCGGGATCTGACCGAGTACCGCCGGCAACTCATCGAGGGCACGTCACGCCTGGATTGGAAGGTCGCGTCGGCGAGGACCCGGCGCTCCCCGCGTGACGAGGGTGTCTTCGACCGCCCGAGCGGCCGCGTGACCCTCGAAGAAGACAACCAGAACCAGAAGGAGACCCGGACCTACGACACGCTCGTCGTCTTCGGCAACGGCGGCGAATGGGCGCACGGCGCGAAGGCCCGACTGGTCTTCGAGAACGGGGTCGTCGTCGACCGGAGACTGCCCGCCTCGGCCCGCTGGGTGCGGTATCGCGTCGAGAGGTACTCGTCGCGGCTCGCCTACGCGGTCGTGGACCCGGATCGCGAGAACGTCTGGGACTGGAGCTACCTGAACAACTCGAAAGTCCTGGGCACGGGCAAAGGCGCCGCGGAGACCTACGGCCGCCGCGCCGTTGTCAAGTACAGCGGCTGGACGGCGTACCTCACGGCTCTCTGGTCGCAGCTCCTATGGGCGCTGGCATGACGAACGAGCGGCCGAACCCCATCGTCTCGGGCTTCTCGGCTCTCTCGCACCGAAAGCTCGTCTTGCTGCTCGCGGCGACGGCCGCGTTGCTCGGCGTCACCGGCGCCATGCCAGCGATGCCGACCTTCCACCAATGGCTGGGCGGATCGCTCGCGGGCGACGCCTTCGTGCGCAACCAGCCCACGCAGGCTCCAGGCTTCTTCTTCGACCTCCTGCACGAGAGGTGGCCCGCCTTCGAGGGCGCCCGGCGAACGGCCGGCTGGGCGGGCGCGATCGGGCTCCTGCTCCAGATGTTCTTCGCCGGCGGGATCGTCGCGGTTCTGGGCCGCGGCAAGTTCTCCTTCGGGCAGTTTCTCGAACCTGCGCGCCGCAACTTCTGGCACAACCTGAAGTGCTTCTTCCTTTTCGTTCTGTTGCTGGCGGTCGCGCTCGGCGCCTGGCTCGGGGGCTCCTACGCCGCCGGCCGCAAGCTCTTCGAGCAGACCCCGCCCGATGCCCGCGCGCGGTCCCTCGCATTCTGGCTCTGCGCGGCGGTTGCGGTCCTGATCTTCGCCGCTCTGTCACTGCTGTACGACTTCGCGCGCGCGGCGCGTCGCTATTCGGGGGTCGGCGCGCTGCGGGGGTTCCGGTTCGCCCGGCGCGCTCTCTCGGGCGCGTGGCTGCGCGCGCTGGGCCTCTGGCTCTTCTGGGCGATTCTCGGGGGCGCCGTCGTCGGCGCCGGATTCGCTCTGACCTGGTCCATGCCCGCGGTCTCCCCGCTCGCGATCGCGGTCCTGCTGGTCCTGCAGTTCGCCGTGCTGTGGCTGCGCTCGGCGGTCCGCGTCGCCGCCTGGGGGTCGTATCTGGAATTCCTGGACGCCCGAGCTCGCGACGCGATCGCGGCCACGGCCCGGATCCGATACACCACCGCCGCGCCCTCCCCGGCCGTTTTTTGAGATTGGACCGGCGCGCTACGCCCCGGTCCAGTCCGCGAACCGCTGCACGCCTTCCCGGATCCGGTCGCGGGCGCTCGAGAACGAGAACCGCACGCTGCGGTCGTCGCCGAAGGCGTCCCCCGGCACGGTGGCCACGTGCCCCTCGGCCAGGAGTTTGTCGCAGAACGCGACCGAGCCGGACACGCCCCTGCGCGCATAGAGCGCCGAGACGTCCGGAAAGGCGTAAAAGGCGCCTTCGGGCGTCGGACAGCGCACGCCCGGCACGGCCGAGAGAGCCTCGACCATGACGGCCCGACGCGCGGCGTAGCGGGAGAGCATCTCCTCGACGGAGGCCGTCGAGCTCGAGAGGTCCGTCAGAGCCTCGAGGACGGCGGCCTGGGAGATGGACGACGCGTTGGAAGTCGTGTGGCTCTGATAGGAGGCCATCGCGGATACGAGGGCCGGCGCGCCGACGGCCCAGCCCAGGCGCCAGCCGGTCATCGCGAACGTCTTCGACGCTGCGCCCGCGACCACGATGCGCTCGTAACGCGGAAAGAGCGCCGCCGCCGAGGCGTGGCGGCGGCCGTCGTAGACGAACCGGTCGTAGGTCTCGTCGTAGATCAGCCAGGCGTCCCTGGCGGCGCACCAGTCGACGATCCGGACAAGCTCGTCGGCCTCGACGACGGCGCCCGTGGGGTTGTTCGGCGTGTTCAGAATGACCCCCCGCACCCTCGTTCCGGCCGTCTTCTCGAGGCCCGCGGCGGTGGCGTGCCGGCCGGTCTCCAGCGGCGTCTCGACGACGACCGGGCGCGCTCCGGTCAGGCGCAGCATCTCCGGAAACGAGACCCAGTACGGCGAGAAGAGCGCGACCTCGTCCCCATCGTCGAACAACGCCTGGCAGACGTTGAAGACCGCTTGCTTGGCGCCCGCGGTCACGATCACGTTCTCGCGGCCGACCTTCGCGCCCTGCTCCCGAGCGTACTTGGCGGCGATCGCGTCGCGCAGCGCGGCCTCCCCCGCCACGTCGGTGTACTTGGTCCTCCCCTCCTCGATCGCCCGAATTCCGGCGCGGCGGACGTGCTCGGGCGTTCCGAAGTCCGGCTCCCCGATCGAGAAGTCCACGACGTCCACGCCCGAGGCCGCGAGGGCCTTGGCCTTCTTGGCCGAGGCCGTCGTCGAGGACGGAGTCAGCGCCGAAATCCGGCGCGAGAGCCTGGGGCCGCTCACACGCGTCCTTTGTAGCGGCGTGCGAACGCCTGGAAGGCGAGCAGCTTCTTCTTCCCCGCGGCGAGCAAGCCCACCTCCAGAACGATCCAGGCTCCGTAGACGTAGAGCATTTCGTGACGCAGCGAGGGCACGGCGAACTGGATGACCCAGAGGGTGAACAGACCGACGGCCTCAGCGGCCTCGAAGCTCATCGACGCCAGGAAGAGCCAGCCCAGGAACGCCTGCAGGATCGTCAACAGGATCTCCAGCCTCTGGAACTCGTCGAAGGGCAGCGGCGACGTGTCGCCGTGGCTCCAACAGTAGATCACCGCGAGCAGTCCCGAGAGAACGCCCCACTGGTTGATGTTGGAGGAGACCATGTTCACCAACGCCACGGGGGCGCGCGTGATGCGGCGCGCCCAGGCGAAGGCCGACGTCTTTTCGGGGAACTCCGAGATGAAGGGGGCCACCCACTGGATGAAGACGAACTGCGTGATGCCCAGGCTGACGGCCAGCGACATCATGGAGCTCAGGAACGGCTCGGCCACCACGAAGATGATCGCTCCTCCAACGACGAAAAGGCCCAGAACCGCGGCCCAGCGCTTCCAGCCCGCGAAGGACAGGGCCCAGCGCGAGACCGCCGGAATCTCCTCGCTCTGTTCCTCGGCGTCCGCTCGGGGCGGAAGCCGCAGGAGGACGGTGAGGTAGGCCGCGTAGGTCGCCGTGAGGACGGCCGCGTCGATGAGCCCGAGGCTGGCTTTCGCCCAAACGACGATGAAATACAGAAGCGGAGGGAGCAGCCCCAGCACCTCGACGGCGTGGTCGTCATGGAGCTTGATGGATCCGAGATTCTTCCCCCGGCGCTGCCGCGACGAAAACGCCGCGACCGCGTAGATCATGGGCCAACCGAAGCCGGTCAGCAGACGCAGGGACCCGGTGAAGTTGGCGATCGCGAGGTGGACCATGTCCGGGTTCTTGCCGGCTTTCCACGCGATCACCGCCTCGACGGCGAACTCGGGCATCGTCTGGATCAGTGCGAGGATGGCGAGCGCGAGGCCCTGCGAGATCAGAAACTCCGCCGCCTCCGCGCCCCAGGCCACCACGAACGCCGCGCCGATCATCGCCGGGAACGTCCAGACTGCGGACCACGGCGAGCCGGAGGCGCCTGCGTGCTCCGCGATCGGCGCGAGCCGCTCGACGCCGCGCAGCCACTTCGTCATCGCGGCGGGGTTATAGCATGGACGCCGTGCCCGCGATCGAGTCCGCGTCCAATCCGCTGATCCGCGAGATCGCTCGGAGTCTCGAGGAGCGCACGCACCTGCTGCTCGAAGGCGAGAAGACGATCCTGGATGCCGTCGCCGCGGGCGTTCCGCTCGAGCATGTCTTGCACGACACGAGCGTGCGCCCGGGTCGCCTCGCCGCGCTGACGGCGGCGCATCCGCGCCTAGTCTCGCGCGCCGTTCTCGAGCGCCTCGCCGACTCGAAGACACCGCAGCACCTGCTCGCGGTCGCGCGGCGCCGTGACGTGCCGGTCGCCGAGATACTCGGTCGGCCGGGGCCGGTGGTCTTCGTGTTCGGCATCCAGGATCCTGGCAACCTGGGCGCGATCGTGCGCGTGGCGGAGGCGGCGGGCGGCGCCGGCGTGCTGGGCGCTCCGGGAACCGCCGATTTCTTCCATCCGCGAGCCGTGCGCGCCAGCGCCGGCAGCGTGCTCCGTGTCCCGGTCTCGGGCCGCGTCTCCTTCGAGCCGTTCGCGGCGGACGCCAGGGCCGCCGGACGCCCGATTTGCGGCGCGGTCGCCGTCGGCGGCGAGAACGCCTTTACGGCTCCCCTTTCCGACCGATCGGTTCTCGTCGTGGGCGGGGAGGGCGCAGGCCTCCCGGCAGGCGCCTACCGATTCCTGGACCGCAAGCTCACGATTCCGATGCGGGAGCCGGTGGATTCTTTGAACGCGGCCGTCGCCACGGCTCTGCTGCTCTACTCCCCGGCCCTGACGCGCCCTTAGGACGATCCTTCGCCGGCCCTGGCGCGCGCTTGGGAGCCACGCGCTTCTTCTGCCGGTTGGCGATGCCCTTCACTCTCCGAAAACCTCGGCGCGAAAGGCCCAGAGCCGCGTCCCGGGCGAGCGCCAGTCCCCGGGAGCCAGGCCCGCCTTTTCGCAGACCGCCTCCAGGAAGCGCACCGCGTCGAAGCCCCACTCGGAGGCCACCTGCGGTAGCAACAGACCGCGCCGTCGGCCGGCTTCCAGGATCAGGCCGTCCTGCCCGATGGAGATCTCTTCAGGGCCCGCGATCGGCCGGGGGGCCGTCAGAACCGAGATCTCGATCTCGCACTGCGCAAGCTCCTCGGGAGAAAGGGGCGGAAAGCGCGGGTCCTCGAACGCGGCCCGCAGCGCGTACTGCGGAACGATGCGCGTGAGGTCCCCGTCGGGCGCGAGCGTCCCGATGCAGCCGCGAAGCAGCCCCGCCTTGCGCAGCGTGACGAAGAGGCCGCGCGGCTCGCCGAAGGTTTCCGCCCGGTCGGAGTCGAGGCGTGGCGGAGGCTCTCCCGCGAAATGCGCCTGAAGGGCGGCGCGGGCCAGGTGCAGGAGATCCTCCCGAGCGCGGGCCGACAGCGGCGACGGGACTTCGCTCACGGCCGCGCCCCCGTGCGCGACGCAGGCTGGGGCAGCTCGGCGAGGAAGCCTTCGATCGCCTCGCCGAGCTGCTCGAGCTTGCCTTCAAAGAAATGGTCGGCGCCGGGGATCACGACGAGGCGGTGCCGCCCGCCGAGAAAGCGCTCGACCTCCGCCGGAGGTCCGAACGTGTCGCGCTCGCCCGTCACGAAGAGCGCCGGGGCTTCGGGCAAGGGGACGCCCCCGCCCGACTCGGTCGCGAGCGGGAGGCCCACGAGGACGAACGCCTCGACGCGGGGATCCCCGGCTGCAGCCTTCGAGGCAACCGCAGCGCCGAAGGAGAAGCCCCCGGCCACCATCGGAAGCCCCTCGGCGCGCTCGGCCTCCGCCATCGCCGCCCGGAAATCCTCGACCTCGCCGCGTCCCTCGTCGTACCGGCCTTCCGAAAGCCCCACGCCGCGAAAGTTGAACCGCAGGGTGTCGTAGCCGGTCCGGGCCAGCGCCCGTACCGCCCGGTAAACGACCTTGTTGTGCAATGTGCCCCCGTGCGCCGGGTGCGGGTGCGCGAACACCGCCGATCCGCGGTGCTCCCCGACGGCCTCCTTCCAGAGGCCTTCGAGCAGCCCCGCGGGGCCTGGAATCATCACGGATCGAAGCCTTCCTGTCAGGATTCCTCCCGAGCCGCGAAGCGGCGAGGGTGACATGTCGAAGCCCGGCGCGTCAGTTGGCGAAACGCCCGTCTCATCGTATCCTTCCCGCCGTCTTCCGAACATCGAACAGGAGACTGCGATGAAGAAGATCGTCCACATCGTCGGCACGGGCACGATCGGCGAGCCGCTCATCGGGCTCTTCACCGACTTCGGAAAGTCGCTCGGGGTCGACGAGGTCACGTTCCACAAGCGCACGCCGATGACGACCGAGCGGGCCAAGGTGAACCACCTGATGGAGCGGGGCGCCCGTCTGGCGGTCGACAACGACAAAGTGGCGGACTTCGAGGCGCTCGGACACAAGGTCAGCCACGACGCGCAGGAGGCCCTGGAGCGGGCCACGGTCGTGATCGACTGCACCCCCGCCGGCAACGAGAATAAGAAGGTCTACGAGAAGATTTCGGGCCCCAAGGGCTTCCTCGCCCAGGGCAGCGAGTTCGGCTTCGGCAAGATGTACGCGATGGGTATCAACGACGAGGCCTTGGTCCCCGGACAGGACCGCTTCCTCCAGATCGTCTCCTGCAACACCCACAACATCGCGTGTCTCATCCAGACCCTTGGAACCGACGACTCCGGTGGCCGGATCCTGACGCGCGGCCGGTTCGTGTGCATGCGTCGGGCCAACGACGTCTCGCAGGACTCCGGTTTCGCGCCCGCCCCGTCGGTCGGCAAGCACGACGACCCGGAGTTCGGAACTCACCACGCGCGGGACGCCTCCGCGCTGCTCTCGACGATCGGGTGGAAGCCGCCCATCTTCTCCTCGGCGATGAAGATGAACACCCAGTACATGCACGCGCTGTGGTTCGACATGGACCTCTCCCAGCCGGTCTCGAAGGACAAGGTCGTGGCGAGGCTCCGCGCGAACCGGCGCATCGCCCTGACCGAGAGGCGGTCGGCCAACCAGATCTTTTCCTTCGGCCGCGACCACGGATACTACGGGCGCATCTTGTCCCAGGCCGTGATCGCCTCGCCCACGCTGGCCGTGCGCGGGGAACGCGAGGTCGTCGGGTTCTGCTTCACGCCCCAGGACGGGAACTCGCTCGCTTCCTCGATCGCGGCCGCCCTCTGGCTCATGGATCCCGACCGGGAGCAGCTCGCGGCCCAGATGGCGACGCTGGACCGCTTCTTCTTTCGGGAGATCTGAGAGACAGGTGGCAGACGGCTCTTCGCCTTCTGCGGTCTGCGGTCTGGTTTCTGCCGTCTGAGTTACCATCTCCCCAATGTCGTGGGTGACCTGCCCCCACTGCGGCTTCACGCAGCTTCCGGCCGCGCAATGCCTGAAGTGCCACAAGCGTCTCGACCATGCGCCCGAGCCGGCGCCTCCGCCGGCCGTCTCCCAGACCGCGACCGGCGTGCTGGCGCGGCTGCCCCCCCGGCCCTACCTCCTGATCCTCGCCGGTCTGGCCCTCGCGGTGATCACGGGGGTTCTCGTCTGGAGCGCGCGCTCCGGAAACCCCGTTGCGGAAACGGCGCCGTCTGCTATGGCGACCCCCGCGCCGTGGACGCTCGACCTGACCGGCCGTTGGACCGGCAAGATCACCACGACGATCCCCGGCACGCCGTCGCGGCCGGCCCTGCGCGAGACCTTCGTCGAGACGGACCGGTCCGGCAACATCGTCGGCGCCGGCGTGACGCTGACGGATCCAGGGCGGGGCGGTGCGGGCGCCGGGTACCTGACCGTCCCCGACGGCCAGAGGAGGGTCCGCGAGCTTGCCTCCGCCGTCGCGGCCTCGCCCCGCAGCGCGGCCCTCTCGCTGGACTTCATCCCGTTCGCACCCTGGGTTCCGGCCCGCGACCGCTCGTGGCATGCGCTCGAAGGCCTGCGCCGCAATCCCGAGGTGACGACCTACCTTCTTCTCGAGTCGCTCGAGCCGGACTACCTCGTGCAGGCCGGGATCAACGCGAGCGGCTTTCTCTCGTACCTCTACTTGTCGCCGCCCTACGCGCGGGGGCGCGGCACCGACGCCCTCTCCCGGGCGATTCATCCCGAGCCGGGCAGCTCGCTGCGCGGCTTCCGCAATCTGATCTGGGACTTCTCGGGCGCCGCGGACTTCGTCGGCCTGCAGGTCCAGGGGACGATCTCCGGACCGGCCGGCTCGGCCGACCGGATCGTGCTGCGGCGCCCCTAACGCCCGCCCCTAGGCCGAAACGACGTAGCCGCCGCTCTTGGCGTCCCGCTTCAACGTGATCAGGCCGTGGCGCTCCGCGTCCTCGAGGAGCTCCGAGAAGGACTTGTACCCGTAGTAGGACTCGTTGAAGTACGGCTGCTTGCGCTGCATCGTCTGCTTGACCATCGAGCCCCAGATCACGTCGTAGTTCTCGCGGCGGAGGGCCTGGATCGAGTCGAGGACCAGCCGGAAGACCTCCTGCTTCTTCTTGGGCAGGTTGTCGATGGAGGGCAGGGCGCGGGTCTCGCGGACCAGGTCCTCGTAGAAGATGAACTCGTCGCAGTTGGAGATGAGCAGGTTCGACGTCGAGTTCTTCACGCCCACGCCGATCACGGCTTTGTCGTTCTCCTTGAGCTTCGAGACGAGCGGCGAGAAGTCGGAGTCTCCCGAACAGATCACGAAGGTCGTGATGTGGCCCTTCGAGGCCACAAGGTCCATGGCATCCACGACCATGCGGATGTCGGCCGAGTTCTTGGCGGAATAGTTGCGTTGGGGGATGTCGATGAGCTCGATCGCGGCCTCGTGGAATTCGCGCTTGTACTCGGAGTAGCGGGTCCAGTCGGCATACGCCTTCTTGAACACGATGCGGCCCTTCTCGATCAGCCGCTGGAGGACCAGGTGGATGTCGAATTTCTTGTATTGGGCGTCCCGCACGCCCAGGGCGATGTTCTCGAAGTCGATGAAGAGCGAGAGCCGCTGCTCGACGGCTGTCCTCGCCGGCGGGGTTCCGGTGACGCTCATCGGC
>JBASRI010000060.1:0-2751 GCA_049273755.1 Thermoanaerobaculia bacterium | reverse complement strand
ATCGCGTGTCATCCCGAGGGCCGCACGCCCGAGGGATCCCTTTAGCAGCGGCAGCAAGGCTTCAAAGGGATCCATCGCTCCGCTCGGGATGACAGACGCTCTGGGGATGACAAACGCGCTCGGGATGACAGGAACCCATACAATCCCACCGTGCCCGACCTGCTGACGGTCCTCGCGCTCTCGGCCTTCGTGCTGGTCTTCGCGGGGCTCGCCGAGGGCGTCGTGTCGCGGGCGCCGCTGTCGTTCCCGATGCTCTTCCTGGGCCTCGGCTTCTGGCTGGGCGGCCGGGGCATCATCTCGACGGATCCGCACTCGCCGATCCTGGCAGCGGTGGCGACCGTCACGCTCGCTCTCGTCCTGTTCCTCGACGCCGTGCGCATGAAGTTCGACCGGTCACCGAGCGAGTGGCTCGTCCCCTCGCTCGTCCTGGGGCCGGGCACGCTTCTGACCGTCGCCCTGGTGGCGGCCGCCGCGCACTTCCTGCTCGGAACGGGGGTCCTCGTCTCGATCCTGCTGGGAGCGATCCTTTCGTCGACCGATCCCGTCGTTCTGCGAGACATCGTTCGGGACAAGCGGATTCCGAGCGCGATTCGCCAGTCGCTGACGACCGAGGCCGCGACCAACGACGTCGTCGTGTTGCCGATCGTGCTGGTCGTGCTCGCGTTCGAGAAAGCGCAGGCCTCGACTGTTGGCGGCTGGGCCCTCCTCCTCGGCAAGCTGCTAATCCTCGGGCCCGCGATCGGGTTCGGGATCGGCGCGCTCGGCGCGTGGCTGATGTCCTGGATGGACCGCCGGTTCGGGATCCGGCGGGAGTACCAGTCGCTCTACGGGATGGGCCTCGTCTTCGCGTCGTACACGGGCGCGGTGGCGGTGGGCGGAGACGGATTCCTTGCCTCCTTCGCTGCGGGCGCGGCCATCGCGGCGCTGGACCTGGAGCTCTGCGACTGCTTCCTCGAGTACGGCGACGCGACCTCCGAGATGATCATGCTGTTCGCGTTCATCCTCTTCGGCGCCGTGCTCTCGCCGCTCGTGGGCACGGTGCCGCTCGCCGCGACCCTCGCCTTCGCGGTGGTGACGCTCTTCGTGGCGCGGCCCCTGGCGGTGGCGGTCGTTCTCCGCAGAGCGGCGCTGTCGCACACGGCGCGCGCGTTCATCGCGTGGTTCGGCCCGCGCGGACTTTCCTCGCTGCTGCTGGCTCTCCTCGCCGTCGGGGCCGGCTTTCAGGGCGCGACGATGGTCCTCGCGTTGGCGGGTGTGGTCGTGACGGTGTCGGTCATCCTCCACGGCGTCTCTGCCACGCCGCTGACCGCGTGGTACGCAAACCGCGTCGCCTCGCGGACGCTGGAGGAGGAGCGCGTGAGCACGGCCAGCGGCCTGCTGCGGCGCGACGAGGGCGAAAAGGACAAGGCTCCTTTGATCGAAGCTCCCGAGCTCGTGAAGCGTCTCTCGGGGCCGAATCCGCCCCTCGTCCTCGACGTGCGCTCGCGGTCGAGCTTCGAGAAGGACCCGGAAGGGATTCCGGGCGACGTCCGCGTCCCGCCCGACCAGGTCGAGAGCTGGGCCGCCAAACGCAAGCGCGACCAGTCGGTCGTCGCCTACTGCACCTGACCCAACGAGGCCACCAGCGCCCGTGCGGCGCAGCAGCTGCGAAAGATGGGCTTCGACGCCTCGGCCCTCCGGGGCGGCCTCGAGGCCTGGCGCAAGGCCGTCGGCAGCGCCCCGGCGCCGGTCCGGGCGCCGGAGAAGGGGAGCCCGGCCCTAGAGGTCTAGCCCGAAGAGGCCCCGGCTTCGCTTTGTCATCCCGAGCCGCGTAGCGGCGAGACAGCCGACCACCAGAGGCAGGCCCCCGGCAGTAGGCGAGTCGTCCACCAAAGGCAAGCCCACGGCGGTAGACAACGCTGGCCAAAGGCCAGCGGTAACCCACGTCGCAGCGAAGCGCGGCGTTCATCCCTTTCAGAGCCGTTCCGGGACTCTAAAGGGATCCCTCGCTGCGCTCGGGATGACAGCGAGCGAGCCTAAAATAGGTATCCCTAAAATGGCGGTCGAGGGGAATCGGGGCGAGAGCGGACGCGAGCCCGCAGCGCGGGGGCTCCGCGCCGACCTCCTGCGCGGCGCCCTCCTCGCCGCGCTCTACGTCCTTTTCGCGCGGATCGGGCTCGGCTTCCACGCGGTCAGCGCGTTCGCGACGCTGGTGTGGCCCCCGAGCGGGATCGCGCTCGCCGCGCTGCTCCTGCTGGGCTTCCGCTTCTGGCCGGCCATCGCTCTGGGCGCCTTCGTCGCGAACCTCTGGAACGGCGCGCCGGCTCCGGTCGCGCTGGCGATCGCGGCGGGCAACACGTGCGAGGCGTTCTTCGCCGCGTGGGCACTCAAGCGAATCCCGGGATTCCGAACGACGCTCGATCGGCTCCGTGACGTCTTCGGCCTGGTCCTGTTCGGCGGAGTCGTCGGCCCGGCAATCAGCGCGACCGTCGGGGTTTCGAGCCTCTCGCTGGTCGGCCTCGTCGCGCCGGACGCCTGGGGCGAGACGTGGCGCGCGTGGTTCCTGGGCGACTCGATCGCGATCCTGATCCTCACGCCTCTGATCCTGACCCTGAGGTCGCCGGCGCAGACCGAGCGCCGCCCTTCGCTCGCGGAGTCGGCGACGCTGACGCTGCTTCTCGGCGTCACGAGCTACTTCCTCTTCGATCTGACCTCGCAGGGCATCGCGTCGCTGCTCGCGCCGCTCCTGATCTGGGCCGCCCTGCGCTTCGA
>JBASRI010000045.1:0-2354 GCA_049273755.1 Thermoanaerobaculia bacterium | reverse complement strand
TGGCGCAACTATCCGGTCGCAACGGCCGGTGCGGGCCTGCTCATCCTCGGGCCGCTGGTGCTCCTCGTTTGGCAGGGCCGACGCCTCCGCTTGCGGCGAGGCTCTGCGAGCTCGGGCCGATGAGCTGACGACATGGTAGACGATCCGAAAGTTCCCTTCTTCCGGCCCGATCTCTCCGGGGGCGAGCTGGAAGAGGTCATCGAAGTCCTCCGCTCGGGCTGGCTGACGACCGGGCCGCGCGTTCGGCGGTTTGAAGCAGAGTTTGCGGCGGCCGTCAACGGCCGGCACGCCGTCGCCGTCAACTCCTGCACGGCCGCGCTCCATCTGGCCGTCGAAGCGCTCGGCCTGAAGCCCGGGGATGCCGTTCTGGTCCCGACAATGACGTTTGCCGCCACGGCGGAGATCGTTCGCTACCTCGGCGCCGTTCCGATCCTCGTGGACTGCGACCCGGTGACACTGAACATGGACCTCGAGGACGCGGCGGCGAAATTCGCGGATCTCGGAGCCGGTAGGTTGCCAGGAAGCATTCCGAGGGAAAGCCCGGTCGTGGGCTTGATGCCAGTGCACGTGGGCGGCCTGATGTTGGACGTCAACTCTGTCCGCTCTTTCGCTAGAGCACACGGGCTCTGGGTCGTCGAAGACGCCGCGCACGCATTCCCTGCCGCCTGGCGGGACGGCTCGGGCTCGCCCTGGACACAGTGCGGAGACGGTACGGCCGACGTGTCCTGCTTCTCCTTCTATGCGAACAAGACGATCACCACCGGAGAGGGGGGGATGGCGGTCACGGACGCCCCGGCGCTCGCCGAGCGCATGCGGCTCATGTCGCTCCACGGCCTGTCCCAGGACGCCTGGGAGAGGTACTCGGGAGGCAAGAGCTGGGATTACCGGATCGTCGCTCCGGGATACAAGTACAACTTGACCGACATCGCCGCAGCGATCGGGATCCATCAGCTTGCGCGAGCCGAGCAGATGAGAAAAGAACGGGAGGGCGTCGCGCGTGCGTACAGCGAGGCCTTCGCGGAAGTCGAGGAGCTGGAGATTCCCGCAGATGATCCGGAGCGCATCCACGCCTGGCATCTGTACCCCATCCGACTCCGGCTCGAGCGCCTCACGACCGATCGGAACGCGTTCATCGAGGGGCTCAAAGAAGCGGGAGTGGGGTGTTCGGTGCACTGGCGGCCGCTGCATCTGCATCCGTACTACCAATCCACCTTTGGCTGGCGGCCTGAGGACCTTCCGGTCGCGACAGCCATCTGGGAGCGGCTCGTCAGCCTCCCGATCTTTCCCGGAATGCGGCAGGAGGAAGTGCAGCACGTGGTCGACACGGTGCGAGGCCTGTGCGCTCGTCATGCTCGCGCGACGGGTGTTGCAAGCAGCAGCTCGAAGGGTTGATGGCGGGAGGGGGCCCGTTCGAAGCCTTGCCGGGCGGGATTCCGCGGCCGATCGAGTTCATGACCGCCGCTCTGGGTCTGGTTCTTTCCGCGCCCGTGATGGCCGTCGCAGGCTTGGTCATTCGGTCTTCGTCGCGCGGCCCGGTTTTCTTTCGCCAAGAGCGTGTGGGCAGGGAGGGAAAGAGCTTCGTTCTCTACAAGCTGCGCACGATGCGCGAGGCGTCGAACGGACCGTTGGTAACCGCCCGGGGAGATGACCGGATCACGCCGGTGGGCCGCATCCTGCGAAGAACCAAGCTCGACGAGCTGCCGCAGCTCTGGAACGTCGTGCGCGGCGACATGTCGCTCGTCGGCCCGCGTCCGGAGGTTTCCCGATACGTAAACGTCGAAGATCCGCTTTGGATGGAAACGCTGCGCGTGCGCCCCGGGATCACCGATCCGGTGACCCTCAAGCTGCGAGACGAGGAGTCCGTGCTCGCGGAAGTTGCGGGGGACCGCGAGCGGTTCTACCGTGAAGAGCTCCAGCCGGCGAAATTGCGGGGGTACGTGGCCTATGCGAGGAGCAGAAGCTGGTTGACGGACATCGAGGTTCTGTACCGGACCGTTCTGGCTGTTCTGCTTCCGGGAGCGCCCGCGAAGACAACCCCCGACACCTCGGGGAATTTGGGATCGCGATGACGGACCGTCACGTCGCGAACGCTGTGCCGGAAAAGCCGACGGACGTCGGGACGGATTCCCCCCTGGGGCAGGCGGACGAGAAGCGAGGGGTCGCGCGTAACGGCCTCAGCGCAGCCGAGTTTGCGCCCCTCTCGTACGCCCAGCAGCGTCTCTGGTTTCTCGACCAGCTCGACCCCGGAAAGCCTCGCGCCAACGTATCTCGGGCCTTCCGTATTCGAGGCTGGTTGGATCCGGATGCGCTCCGCCGCGCTCTGGGCACGATCCGGGAGCGCCACGAAGTTTTGC
>JBASRI010000037.1:0-2884 GCA_049273755.1 Thermoanaerobaculia bacterium | reverse complement strand
CTACCGGGCCACGGTCACGGCCGGCGGCGCGAGGGAGACGCGGGAGTTCCGGATCCTGCCGGATCCGCGCCTGAAGCTGACGGCCGAGGACTACGCCAGACAGCTCGATCTGATGCTGGCGATGCGGGCGTCGCTCGATGCGATCTACGACGGCGTGCGCGCATGCCGGTCCGTGCGGGATCAAGCGCGCGCGGCCGTGGCCCGGCTCAAGGAAGCCGGCGCGAACGTGGCGGCGCTCGAGACGGCCGCCGGCGAGCTCTCCGGCAGGCTCACCGCGATCGAGAACGAGCTCATGCAGACCAAGAACGAGGCCGACCAGGACGTCGAGAACTTTCCCACGAAGCTGGACAACCAGCTCGCCTACGTCTACGGGCTCGTCGGAGAGACCGACGCGAGGCCTACCGACGGTCAGGTCGAGCGCTACGCGGACATCAAGAAAGAGCTCGACCCGGTGCTGGAGCGACTGAGGCGGGTCGTCGCGGAAGACGTGGCCGCGTTCAACCGGACGGCGACGGCGGCGGGAGCGGCCCCGATCATCCCGCCGAAATAGCGGCCGCCGCGGCGCCCGTCGCTTCGGCGGGGACCCGTCCGAGGACAGCGGCGACCGACGGTCGCCCTACGCTCCGGAGAGGCTCCGGAGGTACTCCCGGTCGAAGGCCGCGAGCAGGCTCTCCTCCCTGGCGTAGAGGCCGGGATGGTACGCCCGCGAGGAGACGCCCCGCTGCGCGAGCTCGCACACGTGCCAGTCCTGGCGATTGGTGACGTCCCAGATGTCGATGCCGTCGACCGGATCGAAGCCCGGTTCGGCGAGGCTCTCCGGAGCGAAGAGAAAGTCGCAGACGACGCGCGTGCGCCCGACCGAGACGGGCGTCAGACGCGTGGCCATCGCGAAGTCGGGCTGGATCGTCAGGAACAGGCCCGGGAAGACCGAGTAATAGTAGACGCGCTGGCGCTCCTCTTCCGAGATCTCTCCCAGAGGAACGCCGCACATCCGGCCGCTCGTCGTCAGGCTCCCGCCTTTCTGGGTGATCGTCATGTAGCCGCCCAGGACCGCCCCGTCGCGCAGGTTGTTGGCGCCGCTGCGATAGTGCGAGAGCTTCGCCAGCGCGGGATGAACGGGCGGGCAGTGGTAGCACTCCGAATAGTTCTGGTAGATCAGCTTCCAGTTGGCGGCGACGTCGTAATCGATGGAGCGCGCCGTCTTCAGGGTCGGCAGGCGCCAGGGAGCGAAGCGTCCGAGCAAGGGATGGAGCGCCTCGTCGAGGGAGCGGGCCTCCCGCGCCAGATTCACGAACAGAAATCCCTCCCATTCCGCGACCGAGGCGCTCACGAGGGGATAGTCCGCCTTCGCGAACCAGGGCACGTCGGCCATGTGCGGCGCGCTCAACAGCACGCCGTCCAGGCCGTAGGTCCAGGCGTGGTACGGGCATTGGATGGCGCCCGCGAAGCGGCCGGCCGGCTCCTCGCACAGACGCGTGCCCCGGTGCCGGCAGACGTTGAAGAAGGCGCGCGCCGCGCCGTCCCGACCGCGCACGAGGATCAGGCTCTCCCTGCCGACGTCGAAGAGGCGGTAGTCGCCGGGCTCCGCGACGGCGTCGGAGCGTCCCGCGCAGAGCCAGCGCCGCGCGAAGATGCGCTCTTCCTCGGCCGCGAAGATCGCCTCCGACGTGTAGTACTCGCCGGGAAGCGTGGTCGCCTTGTCGGAGAGCGCGTGGCCGAGGTATTCCATCGCCCGCCAGCGTAAACCGGCCGCCGGCGCCCGGCAAGAGCTTCGACACTTCCGGCGTCGTTCCGAAAGGAGGGCGGCCGCGACCCGACCACCAGAGGGCGTCCCACGGCAGTAGGGAATGCTGGGCGCAGCCCGGCGGTAGCGCCGCCCCTACGTTCCGGGGGGTAGGTACTCCTTCGGGATCGGGTTGTCCTTCGTCTCGTCGGTCCAGATCGCGTTTGCGATCCACCAGCGCTTGCCGTCCCAGAAGAGCTCCACCGAGTTGATGCCGCGCTGGATCACCGGGCCGTCCTCCTTCTCCCGCGACTCGTAAGTGCTCCAGACGTGCGCGATCGGGCCGAAGCGTTGCGTGACGCGATGGATCTCCTTCTCGAAGAAACCGCGTTTCTCGAGCTCCTTGGCGCCGTCGGCGAACTGCTGGTGGGTCATGATCCGCGGGGCCAGGTTCCCCTTGGCGTCGGGCTCGACCTGCACGAAGCGCAGATCCTGGATGTAGAGCGTGCGGTCCCGCGCCCAGTCGCGGGGCTGGCCCGCCGGTCCACAGACGACTTCGTAGTACGCCTTGATCATCCCGTCGATCGTCCCGACGTCCTCCAGCCGAGGCGCCGTGTCGGCTCCGGCAGCCGCTGCGGCGATCGACAGCGCAACCAGTCCGATCCGAATCCTCATCGTTTCTCCTTGTCGCTTACGATCACGCCGGCGTAGCCGACGACACTCGAAGGATCTCCCGTCTCGTCGCCGCTGTCGCGGCGCGCCACCACTCGCGCGGGTCCCGCCCCCGCGGCTCGGGCGGCGAAGAGCAGCGCCGTGGCGGGCAGGAACCCGCACATGGAGATCGACTCCGTCAGGACCGTCCGAAAAAGGCCCTCGGGGTCGACCGCCTCCACGCGAGCGAGCGCCCGGTCGTCCTTCCGGCGCCCCTCCGCGCGGCTCTCGTAGTGGTTCATGTCCGAAGAGGCGAGCAGGAGCGGCGGCTCTTCCTCCTCGGCGGCGACCGACGCCAGGGCCTCTCCGACCTCCCGGCACAACGCCAGCCGCGGCTCGCCCAGGCAGATCGGAACGAAGGTCACGTCCGGGCGAAGTAACTGGAGGAAGGGGAGCTGCACTTCGAGCGAGTGCTCGCGCTCGTGCGCGGCCGCGTCCTCTTCGAGCGAG
>JBASRI010000035.1:0-2904 GCA_049273755.1 Thermoanaerobaculia bacterium | reverse complement strand
TCGCAAGCTCCCGCGACGGAAAAAGAGGGCGGCCTTGCGGCCGCCCGGAGGATGGAGGGGCGGGATCCAGCGCCCGCCCTGCGAATCGGACCTGCTGCGCGGATGGGGTCCAGCGCCCATCCGTGTTTCCGAACGCGCGGGTTCCAGCGCCCTCGCGTCCCTCTTGGTTCTAGAACTGCGCCTGCTCGGTCGAGCCCTCCAGGGCCGTGGTCGAGGCGTGCCCTGCAGCGATGACCCTGGCGACGTCGTCGAAATAACCGGTGCCGACTTCCCGCTGATGCCGCGTCGCCGTGTATCCGTGCGCTTCGCTCGCAAACTCCGCCTGCTGCAGCCGCGAGTAGGCGGCCATGCCCTCGTCGCGGTACGCCCGCGCGAGCTCGAACATGCCGTGGTTCAAGGCGTGGAAGCCTGCCAGCGTGACGAACTGGAACCGGTAGCCCATCGCCGCGAGCTCCTTCTGGAACCGCGCGATCGTGTCGGCGTCGAGCTTCTTGGCCCAGTTGAACGAGGGCGAGCAGTTGTACGCCAGGAGCTTGCCCGGAAACTTCGCGTGAATCGCGTCGGCGAAGCGCTTGGCCTCGAAAAGATTCGGCTCGGAGGTCTCGCACCAGATCAGGTCGGCGTACGGCGCGTAAGCCAGACCACGCGCGATGGCGGCGTCGAGCCCGCCGTTGAATCGGAAGAAGCCCTCGGGCGTGCGCTCGCCCGTCAGGAACGGCCGGTCCCGCTCGTCCACGTCGCTCGTGATGAGCTGCGCGCTGTTGGCGTCGGTGCGCGCGACGATCAGCGTCGGCACGCCCTCGATGTCCGCCGCCAGGCGCGCCGCCGTCAGCGTCCGAACGAAAGCGGAGGTCGGGATCAAGACCTTGCCGCCCATGTGCCCGCACTTCTTTTCCGACGCGAGCTGATCCTCGAAGTGAACGGCCGCCGCGCCGGCCTCGATCATGCCCTTCATGAGCTCGAAGGCGTTGAGCGGGCCTCCGAAGCCCGCCTCCGCATCCGCGACGATCGGCGCGAACCAGTCGATCTCGTTCTTGCCTTCGGCGGTGTGGATCTGATCGGCGCGCTGAAGCGCCTGGTTGATGCGCTTGACCACGTGCGGCACGGACGTCGACGGGTAGAGGCTCTGGTCCGGGTACATGTGGCCGGAGAGGTTCGCGTCGGCCGCGACCTGCCAGCCGGAAAGGTAGATCGCCTTCAGGCCGACCTTGACCTGCTGGATCGCCTGGTTGCCGGTCAGCGCCCCGAGCGCCGCGACGAACTCCTCCGTGTGCAGGAGCTCCCACAGGCGATCCGCCCCCCGCTCGGCCAGCGTGTGGCGGATCGCGACCGATCCGGAGAGGCGGGTGACGTCCTCGCCCGAATACGTGCGCTCGATTCCCGTCCAGCGGGGATCCGTGCTCCACAGATTCTCGAGGGTGGCGGCGTTCTTCGTGGCCATGGACCCCTCCTTATTCCGTTCTCGTCAGCTCTTCGTAGGCCGGAAGCGTCAGGAAATCCTGGAGCTCCTCGGAAGTCGCGAGCGCGTCGAAGAGCCCCGCGGCCTTCTCGTGCCGCCCCGCCCGCCAGGCGTCCTCGCCGACTTGCTCGCGGATGCGGGCGAGCTCCTCGTCGCGGACGGCTCCGTAGTGGGCGAGCGTGAGAGGCCGGCCGTCCTCGAGGCGCGCGCCGTGCCGCAGCCACTGCCAGACCTGCGTGCGCGAGATCTCGGCCGTTGCGGCGTCCTCCATCAGGTTGTAGAGCGGGACGCAGCCCGAGCCGCGGAGCCAGGCCTCCAGGTACAGGATCCCGACGTTGACGTTTTGCCGCAGGCCCGCCTCGGTCACCGGACCCGAGGGCGCCCGCAGCAGGTCCTCCGCCACGATCGGTTCGCGGTCGCCCGCGTCCGCGCGGCCGATCTGGTTCGCCCCGGGCATTCCGGCGTCGAAGATCTCGCGCGCGAGGCCGACCAGCCCCGGATGCGCCACCCAGGTCCCGTCGTGTCCCGCGGCAACCTCGCGTCGCTTGTCTTCGGCGACTTTCTCCATCGCGCGCGCGTTGGCCGCCGGGTCGCCCTTGATCGGGATCTGCGCGGCCATGCCGCCCATCGCGTGGATCCCGCGGCGGTGGCAGGTCCGGACGACCAGATGCGAATAGGACCGCAGAAAGTGACGGGTCATCGTTACGAGCGAACGGTCGGGCAGCACCAGGCCCGGTCGCGCTCGGAACTTCTTGATGAAGCTGAAAATGTAGTCCCAGCGCCCGCAGTTCAGTCCGGCCGAGTGGTCGCGCAGCTCCCACAGGATCTCGTCCATCTCGAAGGCCGCGAGGATCGTCTCGATGAGGACGGTGGCGCGGATCGTGCCCGAGGGGAGGCCCAACTCCTCCTGCGCCGCGCGAAAGACGTCGCTCCAGAGGCGCGCCTCCAGGTGGTTCTCCATTTTGGGCAGGTAGAAGTAGGGAGCCGTCCCCCGCTCGAGAAGGCGCCGCGCGTTGTGAAAGAAGAAGAGCCCGAAGTCGAAGAGGCTCGCCGACACGGGCTGTCCGTCGACGAGGAAGTGGTTCTCGGGCAGGTGCCAGCCGCGCGGGCGGACCATCAGCGTGGCGACGGTGTCGTTTAGGCGGTAGATCTTGCCGGTCTCGGGCGCGACGAACGTGATCGAGCGCTCGATCGCGTCGGTCAGGTTCGCCTGGCCCTCGAGGAGATTCCTCCACGTCGGAGAGCAAGAATCCTCGAAGTCGGCCATGAAGACGCTGGCCCCCGAGTTGAGCGCGTTGATGACCATCTTCCGGTCGACCGGGCCCGTGATCTCGACGCGCCGGTCCTCGAGGTCCGACGGAATCGCGGCCACGCTCCAGGCGGACCGGCGGATCTCGGCCGTCTCGACGAGGAAGTCCGGCGTCCAGCCGGCGTCGAGCTTTTGC
>JBASRI010000034.1:0-3788 GCA_049273755.1 Thermoanaerobaculia bacterium | reverse complement strand
CGCTGGCGCTCGACCCGGGAATCCTCTTTCTGGACGAGCCCTCGGCCGGCCTCGATCCGATCACGTCCGCCGGGCTCGATCAGACGATCCGCGGGCTCTCGCGTGGCCTCGGCATCACGTTCGTGGTCGTCACCCACGAGCTTCAGAGCATCTACGCGATCGCGGACCGGTGCATCATGCTCGACTCCCGGCGCAAGACCATCATCGCCGAGGGCTCGCCCGCGGATCTCCGTGACCACTCCGAGGACCCTTACGTGCGGCAGTTCTTCCTGCGGCAGGCCGAGCCTGTCGCCGAGACGAGCCGCGGGAGCCATGTCTCATGAGCGCGAAAGCCAACCAGTACCGGATCGGAATCTTCGTCGTGACCGGCGTCGCCATCCTGGTCGCCGCTCTCTTCTTCTTCGGCATTCGGGGCGCATTCGAGCCCGCGTACGATTTCGAGACCTACGTCACGGGCGACGTCGAGGGACTGTCCAAAGGATCTGCCGTCAAGCTGCGAGGGGTCGTTGTGGGCAAGGTGACGGAGATCGGGTTCAGCTGGAAGTTCTATGGCGACGTGAGCCCCAGGTGTGTGGTCGTCCGCTTCAAGATCGAAGAGAAGGTCAGCCCGGTGCCCGCGGGTGATGTTGAAGCGGAGGTGCATCGGCTCGTCGAGAGCGGGTTCCGCGCGATCGTCCAATCAGAAGGGATCACAGGATCGAGCATCGTGGCGCTGCAGACGCTCGACCCGAAGCTGTATCCGCCGCTGGTGGTGCCGTGGACGCCTCGGTGCTACTACATCCCATCGGCGCCCAGCCAGTTCGGCCAGATCCTTGCGTCCCTCGATCGGACGCTGGCCAACCTCTCGACGCTCGATCTCGCCAGGATCGCAGCCAGTGCCGACCGCGTGCTGAACTCGGCCGACGTGACGATCCGGAAGCTCGGCGAGCTCGACATTCCAGCGATCTCGCGCAATGTGAACCGGGTTGCAACAGACGCCAGCGACGCGGTACGGGAATACCAGGGGCTGGCAAAGGACGCGCGGCAGACACTTCAGGCCATGAAGCTCGAGAGAGTCGGGGCCGACACGGACCGACTCGTGAACAACCTCGACCGCCAGATCCAGGTCCTGATCGCCAAACTGAATGCCGTCGACGTGCCGGCCTTGAACGACACGCTCGCAGGCACTCGGGAGGCCGCCAGGAACCTGAACGACGCGCTCGAGGCTCTGAGGGCGCATCCGTCGGGGTTCCTGTTCGGCGGGGCACCACTTCCGGTCTCGGGGCTCGTCAAGGTGGAGAAGTGAGGGCGATCTCGCGCCGATGCGCGTTGGCGCAGGCCGCGGCCGTGTTCGCCGCGACGGGTTGCCTTTTCAGGCCGGCCACGGTTCCGCAGTCGTTCTCGATCGACCCGCCCGCTCCGCAATCGGCCGCGCGGCCGGGCGGCGTCGTCATCGCTCTGGCTCGCGTGGACGTTGCGCCGCCCTACTCCGGACAGTCGCTGATCTACCGCAGGGGAGAGCACGGCCTCGAGCGCGACCCTTACGCGAGGTTCGCAGCGCCGCCGGGCTGGCTGCTCACTGTCGCGATTCGCGGCTACCTCGCCAATGCGGACTTCGTCCGTGACGTCGTCGCGCCCGGAGACAGTGCGCGTTCGGAGGCCACGGTCGAGGTCGCTGTCAGCAAGATGGCGGGAGAGCTCCGCCCCGGTGGTTCGTCCGCAGCCCTCACGCTGCGGTTTCGCGTCCTCTCGAATCCGGGCGGCACCCACGAGACTTCGGAGATCCTTCTGAAAACCTATTCGGCGACCATCCCGATTCGGCGGGCCACGGCGCAGGACGTCGTCAGCGCCTGGAACCAGGGTCTGGCCAACATCATGGCGGAGTTCCAGGTCGATCTGCAGACCGCCCTGACCGCCGCGCGAGCGCCCTCGGGGAACCCCGGCTCCACAGGTGCCGCGGCCTCTGGCCGGGCGACGAGGTAGCCATGGATACAGCGATCCTCACCGCCGCTGCGGCTGTCCTGGGCTCGCTGGCCGGCGGATCCGCCTCGATTGCAACCGCATGGCTGACCCAGAGAACCCAGGGTCGGCGACAGTCCATACAAGTCGAGACGCGAAAGCGCGAGCTGCTGTACGCGGAGTTCATCACCGAGTGCTCGAAGCTGGTCCTCGACTCCCTGGATCACAACCTCGACCGGCCGGAGACGTTGTTGCAGGCGTACTCGCTCGTGAATCGAATCCGACTAACGTCCTGCGACGCCGTCCTTCACGAAGCGGAGGCTGCGATGCAGGAGATCCTCGCAACGTACCGGGCGCCGAACCTGCCGATCGAGAAGCTTCGCGAGGTTGCATCGACCCAATTCCACGATCCGCTCAAGGCGTTCGCCGAGGCGTCTCGAAACGAGCTCCAGTCGCTTCAACAGGGCGCGCTCTAACGTGAGCAGGCCGTCGAGACCGCTCGTAGAGCACTGACGATGGACCAAACAGCGACCCGGGAGCGCCTGCCGCCGGGACAGGTGCTCACCGAGAAATGGCCGGTCCTCACCTACGGAGCGACGCCACGCATCGATCTGAAGACCTGGAGCTTCCGCTGCTTCGGCCTGGTGGAGAAGGAAGTCTCGTGGACGTGGCGCGAGTTCCTCGACCTCCCGAGAGTCGAGGTCACCTCCGACGTGCACTGTGTGACGCGCTGGAGTCGGTTCGACAATCGGTGGGAGGGCGTGGCCGTCCGGGAAATTCTCCGCCGCGCCCGCGTCCGGCCCGACGCCGTCGCGGTCATGGCCCACAGCGAGGGGGGCTACACGACAAATGTGCCTCTCGCGGATCTTCGCGATGATCAGGCCCTGCTGGCGTTCAAGCACGACGGACAAGACTTGCCGCCCGAGCACGGAGGGCCCTGCCGTCTGGTCGTGCCGAAGCTCTATTTCTGGAAGAGCGCGAAGTGGATCCGCGCCTTCGAGTTCCTGGACGTCAACGCTCCGGGCTTCTGGGAGGTCAACGGCTACCACATCCACGCCGATCCATGGAAGGAAGAGCGTTACTCCGACGGGGAGACCGATGCGATGCAGCGGATGCGCTCGGAAGCGGCCCGCCGGCTCCGTGGCCGCTGAAAACGACTTCACGGACTCGCGACGAACGAGGACGACGGATGTAGAGTCCCACCATGGCTAAGAAAAAGCGAACCAGCAGGAAGAGGACGACGGTGCGACGGAAGAAGAGTGCCGCCAAGCGCAAGCCTGCGGCCCGGGCGAGGGTCCGCCGAAGCAAGAGGGCGGCGGGTAAGAAGTCGTCGCGCAAGAAAACGACGCGACGTTCAGCGACCAGGCGTCGCAAGGGCGCGGAAGGCTCCGCTGTGACCACCACGTCGACGACGCGGGGACTAGGCCCGGAGGCTGGCGGTCAGTCCGGCGACACCGAAGGACTCTCGAGAGCCGAGATCGCTGATTCGGAGAGCGTCGAGGAACTGCTCGAGGAGGGACAGGCGTTCGAGGCGGGCATCATCAGCGGCGTCGAGAACGCACCCGACGCCGACAAAGGAGGAGTCCGGACGCGGCAGGTTCCCGAGGATGACGTTCCTCAGGAATACCTGGACGAGGACTAAACCGGAAACGCGGCAGGACGTAGGCGAGAGAAGCGATCGCGACGATCCTTACCTCCCCCTACTTCGCCATCGACGCCGCGGCTTTCGCGGCCTTTTCGATGAGCGACGCGACCGCCTGGGGCTGAGACACGTAGATCGAGTGGCTGCCTTTGACCTCGACGACAGTCGAGCCCGCCCGTTTGGACATGGCGCGCTAGGCATCGGGCGG
>JBASRI010000032.1:0-3850 GCA_049273755.1 Thermoanaerobaculia bacterium | reverse complement strand
AGCATCGCCAGCACGCGCTTGCGGTTCGTGTTGGGGATGCCGACGCGGAAGATCGATTTCCAGAGTTGGCTCGAGACGATCGCCTGTTCAATGTCGCGCCAACGAGAACCCAATCGAACCTCCGCTTGCGGTGTCGCTTACCGGACTACGCCATCTTCACGAAGGCTTTGGGATCGCTCCACTGGCCGCGCTCGTAGAGGAAACGGGTCGCCTTGTCCACGATGATCTGCCCGTCCTCGGCCGACACGCCGATCTCGGCGCGTTCGAGCGGTCGGGGGGCCGGCCCTTCGAAGTTGATCCCCGAAACGTAGTAGCCCGAGCCGTGACACGGGCATTTGAACTTGTTCTGCGCCGGCAGCCAGTTTGGCGTGCAGCCCAGGTGCACGCACACGGCCACCAGGGCGTAGATCGAGTTGGTGTCGCGGACGATCCAGACCCCGTACTTTTCCTTCCACCGCTCGTCTACTCCGGGGGCGTAGTTGGAGGGGTCCCCCGCCTTGAATCGCGTGGGCGGCTCGAAGAGCACGTTGGGGAAGAGGAACCGGACGGTCGCCGTCAGGCCCGCGGCGGTCGCCGCCGCGAAGCCCATCCAGGCGAGGGTCATCCACTTCAGCGTGGAACGGCGGGTGACCCCGTCGAGGGCGACGTCCTCCGGGGGCGTCGGGAGGCTGTTGGGGGCCGTAGACATCAAATCTCGGGCTTTGAGCCTACCAAAAGCGGATCGCCGCGCTCAAGGCGTTTCGAGACCTTTCCGCGCGTGGCTTCGGCGGTCTTGCGCGCCTCGGCGCGCACGCGCAGGTTGGGGTCGCTCCTGGCGAGCTTTTCGATCTGCGGCAGCGCCTCGGTGTCCTTCAGAAGGGCCAGCGCCTTGAGCGCGTTGACCATCGCGGCCTCGGCCTGGTCGCTCGAGAGCGCCGCCTGCCGCGCGAGCGCCTCGCGGTCGATCATTGAGCGCAGCACTGGCAGACCCGAGCGGTCCTGGAGCTTCGCCAGGGCGATTGCGGCGTTCCACCGCACGTCGGCGGTCCTGTCCTCCGCAAGAACGCGCAGCCGCGGGATCGCCCGCGGGTCGCCGAGCTGGCCGAGGACGTAGGCCGCCATCTTCCGCGCGCCCGCGTCCTCCGACTGGGACGTTTCCAGAACCGTCTCGTACGCGGCCGGATCGCCGATGCGGCCCAGCGCCCACACGGCGTAGAGCCGCGTGTCCGGATCCTCGTCGCGCGCGGCGGCGAGCAGGGCCGGCACGGCCGCCTTCTCTCCGAGCCTGCCGAGCACGAGCGCCAGGTAACGGCGCACGGGCACGTCGTCGGAGCGCTTGGGCGAGAGGCCCTCGAAGATGCGGAGCGTCTCGGCGGTCAGCGACGCACGCTCCTCGGGCGGCAGCTTGCCCAGGGATCGCGACAGCTCGAAGGCGGCCTGCCAGCGCCGGTTGGCGGCGCCGCCCCGGACCTCCTGGAGATAGTCGCGCGGGCTCCGCCGCTCGAAGGTCATGAGGTTGAAGACCAGGAAGATGCCCACCGCCGCCCCGACGACGAGCAGCGGCAGGAGGAAGAACCGGACGATCAGGCGCCCGGCGCCCCGGGGCTCTGCGGTGAAGTCGTCGTCTTCGGGAGGCGCTGCGTCCCTCGGTGTCTCGGTCACAGGAGCGGCAGGTACCTCTTGGCCTGGGTGATCGGGTTGGGAACGAAGATGGCGTCCTTCTCGCAGACGGTCTCGCAGAGGCGGCACGACACGCACGGCGCCGCGTCCACCTCGGCGATCTTGTGGAATGTCTCGTGGAGCGGGTCTTCGATCAGGTAGATGCAATCGAACGGGCAGATGTCGATGCAGAACTCGCAGCCCGTGCAGAGGTCCCGGTCCACGATGGCCTTGGGGATGTCTTTGGGCCTGACCTTTTCGACGAGCTCGCCCTTCTGGTCCTCGATGCAGGAGACCGGGCAGTATCGAGCGCAGACCGAGCAGTCGATGCACCGATCGTGGTGGATGACGTACTTCTCGCTCTTGTCGCCCGTGATCGTGTGCGTGGGACACTTGATCTCGCAGACCCCGCACCCGATGCACGTATCCGTGATGAAATGAGGCATAAGTGGTAGCCCTGGCAACCCCTTGCGGGGCGGCCCTCCCGTCTCCAAAGTACCACAGGCCCGGGGAGCCCGGAGCGCCTTCGGGAGTGAACTTTCCGGGGCGACGCGCGTTAGGGAAGGGTGGGAGACTACGAGCATGACCAAAGACTTACGCGCCATCGTTCTGGGTCTCTTCGTCGTGGTTCTCGCCGCGATCGCCCTCTCCTTCTGGCGCCGGCCTGCGCCCGAGTTCCGCAGCATCCGGAGCTTCAAGGTCGAGGTTACCGAGAAGGACGGCGACGCCACGCGCCATGCCTCCTTCTCGATCCCGTCGGGCCTCGTGGCGGGGTTTGCGAAGCTCGCCCCGATGTCCGACATCAAGGCCAACCTCGAGGCCGAGTGGGCCAAGGGCAACGTGACGCCACGCGACATCCTGGACGCCGCCGAAGAGGCCAAGCCCGGAGCCCCCGGAGTGATCAAGAAGGACGACGCCACGATCGAGGTCCAGGCGGAGGGAGACACCCTGGTGATCGACGTGAAGGACGCGTGGGACAAGCACGTTCACGTGCGCGTTCCGCGAACCCTGGTCGAGGGGTTGGACGAGCGGCGTGCGCTCTCGACGTCCGAAGTCCTGCGGGGCCTGGACGAGCTCGGCCCGGGCGACATCGTGTCGATCAAGGACGGCGACAGCGAAGTCACGATCACGGCTGTGCCGCGCAAGAGGAGGCTGACGATCTCGTAGGTTTCGTCGTTCGCGAGGCGATATCCTCGCCTCGTGCCCAACCGTCTCGCCGGGGAGTCCAGTCCCTACCTCCTCCAGCACAAGGACAACCCCGTCGACTGGTATCCCTGGGGCGAGGAGGCGTTCGCGAAGGCCCGCGCCGAGGACAAGCCGGTCTTCCTCTCGATCGGCTATTCCACGTGCCACTGGTGTCACGTCATGGAGCACGAGTCCTTCGAGACCGACCGTGTGGCGGAGGCGCTGAACCGCGATTTCGTCGCGATCAAGGTGGACCGCGAAGAGCGGCCCGACGTGGACGACGTCTACATGCAGGCCGTCCAGATGATGACGGGCAGCGGCGGCTGGCCGCTCTCCCTCTTTCTGGCGCCGGACGGACGGCCTTTCTACGGCGGCACCTATTTCCCGCCCGACTCCCGCTGGGGGAGGCCCGGGTTCGTGCAACTCCTGGATGCGATCTCGAACGCCTGGAAGACACGGCGCGACGAGCTCGAGTCCTCCGCTAACGAGATGCTCGGACACCTGCGCGCGGAGGCCGGCGCGCCGCAGCCGGCCGGCGCGGCTCCCGGAACCGCGCTTCTGGACGCCGCGGTGTCCTCTCTGACGCGCCAGTTCGACCCCGAGCACGGCGGCTTTGGCGGCGCTCCGAAGTTCCCGCCGGCGATGCGGCTCGAGCTCCTCATCCGAGCGTGGCTGCGCTCGGGCAGCGCCCCTGCGCGCCAGATGGTCGAGAAGACGCTGCGCGAGATGGCCGCCGGCGGCATGTACGACCAGGTGGGCGGCGGGTTCCACCGCTATTCGGTGGACGCGCGCTGGCTCGTGCCGCACTTCGAAAAGATGCTCTACGACAACGCGATGCTGGCGCGGCTCTACGTCCTCGCGCACCGGGCGTTCGGCGGCGCGGACGACGCCCGCGTGGCCCGCGAGACGCTCGACTATCTGCTGGCCGAGATGACGCCTGAGGGCGGCGGTTTCTTCGCGGCCCAGGACGCCGATTCGGGCGGCGCGGAGGGGACCTTCTACGTCTGGAACCCGGCCTCGCTCGAGG
>JBASRI010000027.1:0-3053 GCA_049273755.1 Thermoanaerobaculia bacterium | reverse complement strand
GGCATCGCCGTCGTCGCGCTTCCTTGCATCTGACCCCACGGCGCTCGTAACGCCATCCCACACCCTTTTTCAGCAACCTGCTAGGCCGGCATTCTATGAGAGGGGAGCGGTTCTTCCGCAACGCGGTCCGGAACCCCTCCCAGCAGCCACAGCGCGACGAGCATCATCAGCGTGAGCGAGCCGACCGCGATGCGGTACGCCGCATGCGGGCCGATCCTCTCCGAAAGGCCGTCGACGATCGCAGCCCACAGAAGCGGTCCAACGATCGCCGCCGCGCGGGCCGACAGCGCCAGCAGGCCGAAGAAACGCCCGGATTCCGCCGCCGGCACGAGCGTCAGGAGCAGCGGCCGTTCCGCCGACCAGATGCCGCCGAAGAAGAGCCCGACCAGGAAGCCCCCGATCCAGAATCCCGAGAGCGAGGGTGCCAAAGCGATCACGAGTAGCCCCACGATCCAGCCCACGAGCACGAGCCGCAGAGTCCGGCGCGGCCCCCAGCGGTCGCAGGCGCGGCCCGCAAGGAAGGCCCCGACGATGGCGGGAATCGTGAGCGTGACGAAGAGTCGGATCTCTCCGCCGACGGGAAGTCCCAGCACCGCCACGGCGTAGAGCGCCATGAACGAGATCGCCGTGCCCAGGGCGTCCTGGTAAAAATAGGACGAGACGACGAAGCGCAACAGCCCCGGATGCCGCCGGGCGTCGCGGAACGTGGCCGAAAGCTCCCGCGCGACCGCGAGCGGGCGCGCCGGAGGAGTCTCTGCCCGGGGTCGCGCCAGGTGGTCGTGGCAGAAGAAGAACAGGGGCAGAGAGAACAGAAGGAAGAGAAGCGCGGTGGGCGCGAACGAGGCCGCGCGACCGCCCGCCGGGAAGCCGAGCCCCCCCGTCACCGCCGGAGCCACGAGCAACACGCCCGCGATCGAGCCGAGGTAGCCCACTGCGGTGCCCAGGCCCGAGAGCTTCCCGCGGTCGGAGGGTGGGACGAGCTCCGGGAGCATGGCGTTGTACGGGGGCAGCGCGAGCTGGTACGCCGTGTTGGCCACCGCGAACACCGCCAGCAAAGTAACCAGTCCGGCCCGCGACGGCATCCCGCCCCGTGAAAGGGGGGAGAGGGCGAGGGTCGCGGCCACACAGAGGAGCGTGAGCCCGACGACCCAGGGCTTGCGCCGGCGCGAAGCGTCGGAGACGGCGCCGATCCAGGGGGCGAGAACGAGCACGGCGGCCGAAGAGATGCTTGTGGCCAGCGAGTAGGCGGTGTTCGAGGCGCCACGCTCGGTCACGATCCAGACCGCGAAGTAGAGCGTCACCACGTTCATCGAGAAGATCGTGTTGGCGAAGTCGTACAGGGCCCAGCTCCAGCGCTCGCGCGCCGGCGCGGGGGCCCGCACGAGAATCCGGCCGTCGGGTTCGAGGAGGACGCGGGGCGTCGGTTCCAAGGCGCGCCTAGGATAGGGGAATCCGGCGGCGCCGCTCGCGGTTGGACTCGCTGCCATGCTTCCCAACGCGACAAAAACAGCCGTGATCCTCCTGGCGGCCGCGGTTACCGCGCTCGCGGCGGCGGCCTGCGCCAGCTCCTCCGCCCGCAAGGATTCCGGCCTGGGCGTGCGGGTTTTGGACTGCGTGGTCGTCGAGCGGGGGCAGGGTGCCCCCGGCCGAAGCAGCGGTTACGGTTCGGGCGGGGTCTACTACCTGGTGTTCGAGACGCGCGAGGGGAGCGCTCTGGCGCGCTACCGCTTCGAGGTGACCCGGCAGCAGTGGTTCCGCTTCCAGGAAGGCGCCCGCGTGTGGATCACGCTGAACAACAACATCCTCCAGGACATCCGCCCCAACAACGAGCCTTAGAATCCCGCCCGTGCGGACGGCCTGAAGGAGGAGACGTGAAGGAGCCCGAGCCGGCGACCTCGGGAGTGCGATTCCCGCCTCCGCTCATTTTCGTTCTCGGGCTTTTTGCGGGGTTCCTGATCCAACGCCGTATTCCGGTACCCATTGCCTCATGGGGGACCCGGACGTCGCGCGTTGCCGGGGGCCTCGTCGCTGCGGTCGGAATCGCGCTCGCCATGTGGGCGGTCGCCGTCTTCCATCGCGTCGGGACGTCACCCAACCCGACGAAGCCCACCGCGGCGCTCGCGGGCGCTGGCCCCTACCGGTTCAGCCGCAATCCCATGTACGTCGGGCTCACGCTCCTGGCCGTCGGCGTCGCGCTCGCCTTCAATGCGCTGTGGCTGCTCGTTTCCGTTCCTGTCTCGCTTTGGATTCTGGCGACGACGACCGTGGCGAAGGAGGAGCGATATCTGGAAGCGCTGTTCGGCGATGCATACCGCGACTACAAGCGGCGAGTGCGCCGATGGCTGTGAGGTGGAACGGAGTCGCGGTTCTCGAGCGAGAGGACGCCGTGAGCGGCGCGCGCACCCTCATCGCCATCCACTCCGAGAGGCTCGGTCCGGCCACGGGCGGCACACGCATGGCCGTCTATCCGGACCGGGACGCCGCGCTCGACGACGCGATGCGGCTGGCGGAGGGGATGACGTACAAGTGGGCGGCGGCGGGGTTCCCGCGGGGCGGCGGCAAGGCCGTCGTGGCGTTGCCGCCGGACTTTCGGGCCGAGGACCGCCCGGGGCTCCTGCGCCGCTATGGCGCCTTCATCCAGGAGCTTGGAGGCCGGTTCTGGACCGGCCCCGATGTGGGAACGTCGGCGGAAGACATGGACGTGATCGCCGAAGAAGGCGCGCCCTACGTCTTCAGCCGGACGCAATCCCGCGGGGGCGCGGGCGGCTCGGGCACCTGGACCGCGATCGGCGTGGCGGCATCTATGGAGACCGTCTGCGAGCGGCTCTTCGGCTCGCGCTCTCTCGCCGGCCAGCGCATCCTCATTCAGGGCGCGGGCAGCGTTGGCGCGCCGTTGATCGAGATCCTGGCGTCGACCGGGGCGAAGCTCGCCTTCGCGGACGTGTCGCCGGCGGCGGTGCGCCGCTTCGGCGACGAGATGGGTTTGGAGCGAGTCGCGGCGGAGGGCGTGTTCGGGCAGCCGTGCGACCTCTTCGCCCCGTGCGCCTTCGGCG
>JBASRI010000010.1:0-27595 GCA_049273755.1 Thermoanaerobaculia bacterium | reverse complement strand
GGCTGGCTCGCGCCGGATCAGAACGCCAGGTTGTGAAACAGGCGCGGCTGCAGCGACTGACCGCCGGGGCGGTGTCGCCGAGAGCATGCGCGTCCGTCGGTGGGCGTGCCCTTTGCTGGCAAGGATCCGCATGACGACAGTCGAACCCCCACGTCCTCCGGTGCCGCCGTTCGATCGCGAGGCAGCCATCAAGAAGGTCCGGCTGGCGGAAGACGCCTGGAACAGCCGCGATCCGGAGCGCGTGTCGCTCGCCTACACCCCGGACAGCGTGTGGCGCAATCGCGCCGAGTTCCTCACGGGCCGCGAGGCCATCGTGCAATTCCTGAGACGCAAGTGGACCCGAGAGCTGGACTACCGGCTGATCAAGGAGCTCTGGACGTTCGACGGGAACCGGATCGCCGTGCGGTTCGCGTACGAGTGCCACGACGACAGCGGGCAGTGGTATCGCTCGTACGGCAACGAAAACTGGGAGTTCGACAGCCGCGGGTTCATGGCGCGGCGCATCGCGAGCATCAACGATCTCCCTATCCGCGCCGCCGACCGCAAGTACCTCTGGGCTCTGGGTCGCCGACCCGACGATCATCCGGGCCTCTCGGATCTTGGCTTGTGAAGCGCTGCTCCGGCGACGCTCGGGGAACAAGCAACCTCTGTGCTAGAAAGGGCTTCGTGACCGCGGCGGTTGCCGCCCCAACCGTCACCGAGACGAAGCGCTCGTGGCCGTCGAGGCGCACCGGCTCGGCGCGGAGCCGTTCGAGAATCACCACGGCCTGAGGGAGCGCGGCCTCCCTGCCGGCGCCCAGCATCAAGACCCTGAATTCGTCGCCTCCCCACCGGCGCCCGGGCCGGAGCGGTTATCCCGCCCGAACCGTCAGCACCGGGCAGGGAGCCGTCGAGATCACGCGCGAAGCCACGCTTCCCACAAAGAACCGTGAGACCCCCGTGCGGCCGTGAGTGCCCATGACGACGAGATCGACCTTGTTCTTCTTCGCGGCCTCCGAGATCGCCTCGTAGGGAGCACCGGTGAGGACCAGCGGACGCGCGTTGATCCCTCTCTTCCTGGCGTCCTCCACGAGCGGTCGTAACTTCGCGGTTACGTCGGTTTTCAGATTCTGGTCCCACTCCTCGTACACGCCGGCTGCGAAAGAGTCGGCCTGAATCAGGCTCGGCGGCTGATAGGCGTGAGCAATCAGCAACTCCGCACCGTCCGCCAGGGCCTGTTCGAGCGCTTCATTCAAAGCGGGTGTCGAGGCGGGCGTGAGATCGACTGCCGCAAGAATTCGTTTCGGTTTCATGAAGATCTCCTCTCGGGCGCGAACTATCGCGACCCGACAATGAGGATCGCGCTCCGCAGGTTGCCCCACATGATGCATTTGGATCAAACTGGTGAGGTGGATACGGGGTCGAATGACTCTTGTGCTAGATCCTTCATTCCACAGCCTGACATCCGCGAGCGTCACGAGACGGTTGTGCGGGCTCCCGCGGAGCTCGTGTTCCAGGTGGCACGCGGCTTCGACATGGAGTCGATACCGCTCGTTCGGGCGATCTTCTGGCTCCGCGGCAGACTCATGCGCGCCAAGGTGACCGCGCCCGCTCGGTCCCATGGGCTGGACACGGATGCCCTGCGGGCGATGGGTTGGGGAGTCCTGGACGAGGTTCCTGGCCGGCACTTCGTCGCAGGTGCCGTTTGTCAACCGTGGCAGGCCGAGGTCGTCTTCACGCCGGTCGCTTCCGACCGCTTCGCGGCCTACGCGGAGCCCGATCAGGTCAAGATCGCTTGGACCCTGGAAGCGGAGCCACTGGGACCGGCCCTCTCGCGCTTTGCGACGGAGACACGCGCAGTCGCCACCGACGCCCAAGCCCGCGCGAGGTTCCGGAAGTACTGGAGGTTGGCCAGCATCGGAATCTTGGCGATCAGGTGGCTCCTCGTGCCGGCGGTCCGGCGGCAGGCCGAAGCCCGCTGGCGTGCGAGGACGGATGCTCGCTGCCTCCCCTAGCTGGCTCCGGTTCTTATCGAGCTGCTTCGTAGCGGATCTTGAGCATGATTCTCATGTCCAGAAACGCTTCCTCCGGTTCAGACCTCCGCGCTTTGCACCTGGCCGCGGCCCGCTTTCTTTCCTGCGTAGAGGGCTCGGTCCGCCGCCTCGAAAAGGTCCTCGCCCGAGCCGGCGTATGAAGTCGCCACTCCGATCGTCGTCGAAATGACCTGCTGGCGCCCGTTCCACCGGACGGGCTCACGGCGCAACCGCTCGAGAATCGCCTCCGCCTGACGGCGCGCGGCCTGCGGGCCGGCTCCGGGCATCAGAAGAGTGAACTCGTCGCCTCCCCAGCGCGCCGCGAGGTCGGTGACGCGTTTCGAGCTTTCGAGCACTTCCGCCACGTGCCGGAGGCTCGCGCTGCCAAAGGAGTGGCCCAGCTCGTCGTTGATGGCCTTCAGCTGATCGACATCGATGAGCAATAGTGAGAGCGGCTCGCCGAACCGGGCCGCGCGCGCGAGCGCTCGCTCATAGTGGTTGCGAAACGTTCGGGCGTTAACGAGAGTCGTCAGTGGGTCCCGCTCCGACAGAGTTCGATACCGATCCCGTCCGCTCTGGAGCCGGTCGGCTCGCCGACCTGCGAGGAACCCCACCACAGCGAACACGAGACACGTGCCGACGAGATCGTAGAGATAGAAGAAGGCGTTCTCGCGAAGATCGGAGGAGACCCGCGCTCCGCCGAGGACACGAAGCAGGAGGGCGCCGGCCGGAGCGCCGAGGCCGAGGACCGCGCCACCCAGCGTGTACTTCCACGTGTGGGACCCGAGGCCGCGCCGAGCCTCCTCGACGGAACGCGGCGTCGGCGAGGGCTCGATGCCGAGCTCGCTCTTCTCGATCGCGGAATCCATGCTGCCCTCGGCTTCCAGCAAGCCTCAATCCGGACCCGTCGATTCTGTCATGGGCCGGACTGATGCAATCGAACCACTCTCCGAGCCCGGCACGGGGGTATCGTCGCTCCGACCGCGCACGTCGCGGGGAGCCGAGACGAAGGAGAACTCATGTCGAGAGCCGAACTTCCCAGCGCTCTGCAGATCGCACACGAGGAGCTGCACGACGAAATGGTTCAAGCTTCTCGCCTGAACGGCGAAACCGGCACCGCCGCCAGAGCCGTGGTCCGCGTTCTCTTTCCCCACGTCCTGTTGGAAGAAGAGTTCGGAATCCCGCCTCTCACACTTCTTCCGAGGCTCGCGCGAGGCGAGATCTCGGCTGACATGGCCAGCGTGCTGCGGTGGACAGACCTGCTGAAGGCCGAGCTGCCACGCATGCTGAATGAGCACAAGCAGATCGTCAAGGCTCTGCAAGTGTTCCTGCGGGCGGCGACCGCCGAGCAGCACTCGGGCTACGCCCGGCTGGCGCAGAAGCTGATCCTGCACGCCCAGCTCGAAGAGGAAGTTCTCTATCCCGCCTCGATCCTCGTTGGCGAGTACGTCAAGCTCAAGCTCGGGAGGCCGTAGGGACAGACCTCGACGCCGGAGGTCCGCGCCTAGCTCCGCGTTTCGCGGTCGAGAACCTCGAGCGCGTTTGCGTAGATGGCGTCGGCTTGCTCAGGGCTGTTGCCGATCGCCGTCAGGCCGAGCTTTCCGAACTGCGACAGCGCTCCGATCATGTGGAAGAGGACCCCGGTCTCCGTGCCGTGGTTGTAGTGCAGGCGGTTGATCGTCGTGATGTCGATCAGGTCTTCCGGACAGAGGCCGCGATAAGCCTCCGCCTTCAAGTTGTCGGTCGAGCGATAGAACTTGGCCTGGCCGCCCGGGCAGGCGAACGATCCGGACTCCGGGTCGAGCCGGCCGCCCGTCAGGAACTGAAGGGCGAGAAACGGGTGGGTCGTGCCCCCGATTCGGAGGTTGACCTCGAGGGCGAAGACTTCCCAGTCCGCCCCTCCGGCGGGACGGCCGACGAAGAAGTCGACGCCGAAGCGGCTGACGACGCCTCTTCGAGCGAGAACTTCGCCCACCCGGCGGCCGGCCTCCTGGATCTGCCGGCGATAAGACTCGGCCGCCGGGAAACGGCATCCCAGATACACCTGGGACGACGGCCCCCGAGAATCTGGTCGTGCGTCGATAGAAGGACGGCCTCGCCTTGCGGATCGATCCGTAGCTGTACGCTCGGCGAGGCAGACTCCGGGTAGTCGAGGAGCTCCTCGACGATCCCACCCATCTCGGCGAACTTGCGCCGATAACGATCCGGTTCGGTTGGAACGGAGAACATCAGGTCGGCCATGGCGTCGCGGATGGCGCCCCGCCAAGGGTTCTTCGGGTACCGGAAGATCGCGTTCCCTTCGCCGGAGAAACTGTCATCGAGCTTCAGCACGGCCTGGCGGATGCCGGGTCGACGTTCCCGCAGGGCGTCGAGCGCCGCGACGACATCGTCCTCCGACCGAAGGTCCTCGAATCTCTCCGGCAAAGCCACGCCGGCCTCGCGGAACACCTTCCGGCTTCCCGACTTCGTCCCGAGAAAGGCCAGCCCGGGATCGCCGCCGTTCAACGGAATCCCGAGGAGGACGGCGAGCTTACGCTCGAGCTTCGTCGAGTTGAAGACCGTTATGAAGGCGCGGACGGATCCCGAATTCCGTAGCGAATCCGCTGAATCAGCCGCGGTCGTTCCAGAATCTTTTCGGTCAGCGAACGCGGCGAGGCGTCGTTTGCGCATAGCAGCGTCAGCCGCGAGCGGGCGTGACTCGCCGGGATGCCGGCCAGGAGCTGGAAGTAGTACTCGAGGATCAACGGGTGGATCGGCTGGGACGTGACGTAGACCATGTGCGCCTGGGGGTTGCGCAGCCGGATCAGCAGAAACAAGAGACGCTCCTCGTAGAAGCTCGCTCCCTCGAGCTTCGAGAGCTCGGACTGATCGAGCGTCAGCGACGGAATGACGACCGAGGTGTACGGTTCCTCTTCCCGTGCCGAGAGGGCGCTCCATAGATCGCGCAGGCGAGGCTTCAACCGCTCGAACTCGGCGATCTCGCACTCAGGTGTGAGGTCCCGCGCGAACGGCGGCTTCGGAATCACGGCCGGATTCTGACGGATTCCGACATGGAGCCTACTGATGCAATCAAATCAGAGGCTCGCGGCCCGGCGCGCGCTATCTTCGTCACAATGGCGATCCGGCGCCGAATTTTGTTGCTGGCTCTGGGCGTTTGGGCACTGCTTCTCGGTTTCGCCGTCGTCAACGGTCTCTTCCGACAGACCGTTCTCGAGCCGAACCTCGGGCCGGAGGCCGCGCACCTTCTTTCGACGACGGCGCTGGCCGGCGCGGTCTTTCTCGCCGCTTTCTTCTTCGTCGGATGGGGACCCGGCGGCCATTCGGCGAGCGAGCTTCTGGCGATTGGCGCGCTCTGGGCCTTTCTGACGGCGCTTCTCGAGCTCGGGCTCGGGTTGGCTCGCGGGGTCGCCCAGGAAGAGTTCTTTCGCGACTACGACGTGTCGCGCGGCCGTCTGTTCGGCCTGGTTCTCCTCTCCGAGTTGCTTTCCCCTCTGATCTCCGGACTCCTCCGGCGGCTCGGGCGGTGAGGACCTCAGATCAGATCGTGCTGATACGCGAAGACGACCGCCGCGAGCTTGGTGTGGACGTCGAGCTTGTGGAGGATGCTCTGCACGTGGTTACGGACGGTCACCGGCGAAATGAAGAGTTTCTTGCCGATCGCGGCAGTCGGCAGCCCCTGCGCGAGGCACCGCAGGATCTCTTTCTCGCGCGCTGTCAGATCGATCGGCTGACCGGCCTTCGTCTCCATCGGCCAGAGCGGCTCCCGCTCATCGGCTTCCTTCGCGAGGCTGCGCTCGAGCGCGGAGGCCTTCTTCCTTCCGCCCCGAAGGACGTGGACGACAGTCGAGAGCGCGGGGTGATAGGCCGGGATGGCGAAGAGCGAGACCTCGACGGTCTTGCGCGCGCCCGACCCGGTTTCTATCGAGAGTTGGAACCGATGGACCGGCTCTCTTGGCAGGTCACGGGCCTGGTGCGCCACGGGACAGTTCCGGTAGCAATAGACGTTCCCGTTCTCGTCGCGCCCGCCGATGACGTCATAGCAGCGTTTCCCGAGGACCGCTCGGGCCGGCCGCCCCAGCATCTCCTCGCACTTCTTGTTCCAGAGAATGATCCGATCCGAGGAGTCGATCGCGAAGACGGCGTCTCCGCTGCGCGCGATCCGATCCAGCGCTTCGGGTGAGGTCGACATGGCTCAGGCTCGAGACGACTAGCGTAGCACCGGATCAGCGCGGCAGGCGCCTCCGGGGAGCCCGGACGACCGTGACCGGCCTACGCGCCACGTAGATGAGGCGGAGGGCCGTCCCTCCGACGACCCATTCGGTCAGGGACTCGCGGCCCTCGCTCCCCACGACGATCAAATCGGCCCGGAGGCGATCCGCCTGCCGGGAGATCACCTCGGGGACTTCATCGGCGTCGCGGGTCCGAACGAGCTCGTAACGGGCAAGCACCCCGCGCCGGCGCATCTGGCCGGCCGCCTTCTGAAGCGCTTTCTTCGCGTTTCGACACTCGCCCCGGCGATCCTTCGCAGCAGGCGCCGTCCCAGGGCACGCGTCCACCGTCAGGACGACGAGCTCGCCCTTTGGACCTCCATCGAGCAGGCTCGACGCGAACCTCACCGCGGCGGCGCCCGCGCGCGAGCCATCGGTCGCAACCAGGATCTTCATCGCTTCCCCGCTTCCGGCCGAAGTACCCGCCCGCGCGGCGCCGCGGCGCGAAACTGAACCAGCGTCTTTGTTCCGTCCTCCGACTCGATGTCCAGCACCTCTTCGCCGCCCCTCTTCGAACGCTCCACCCAGACTTGCCTTGGATCCTGGACCTCGTGTTCGATGTTGGATCTGGGCGGCGCCGACCCCAGGTAGATCGAGATGGGACCCGTCGCGTCAGCACCGGCGACGATTCCCTCGAGCGGCATGTCGCGCGCCTCGACCTGCGATCCGATCTTCGGGCTGAGCACGTGGACCGTCGCAGCCCGGCCACGATGGCGCCGGCTGAACTCGTCGAAGAATTGGAACCACTCACTCCGCGGAACCAGTCGATTTCGCATCGTTCCTCCAGGAGAAAACATAAGCCGGCCGGGGCGGGGCCGTATGATCCGTTTGCATCAGGAAAGCCTCGGAAGACGCACCGATTCTTCCGGCGGAGGCTCGATGACGGTCAACGCGTATCCCTCCCACGAGGAGAGGGACGTCGTACTTCGGTCGGGCTCGACGCTGCGCCTGCGGCCCATCCGGCCCGACGACGCCGCGGCGTTGCTCGCTTTCTACGGGCGGCTCTCGCCCGACAGTCTCTATTTCCGATTCTTTTCGCCGCGGCACGTGGACGCGTCGGCCGCCGAACGCTTCTGCAGCATCGACTACGACAATCAGTTCGCGCTTGTCGGCGAGGCGGGCGGGCGGATCGTGGCGATCGCGCAGTACTTTCGGATCCCGCAACATCCGGTCCGGGCGGAGGTCGCCTTCGCGGTCGAGGACGCGCTGCAGGGGCAGGGTGTCGGCACGCGCCTGCTCGACCGGCTCGCCGAGATCGCGCGAAGCCACGGGATTTCGGCCTTCGAAGCCGACGTCCTGGCGCACAACCGGCGGATGATCGACGTCTTTCGCAACTGCGGTTTCGAAGCGAAGGAGCGGCGGTTCGAGGGCGGCGTCGAGAAGATCGTCCTCGACATCACCCCGACGCCGTCGTACGAGGAGTACGCCGCGGACCGCTCCGGAAAGGCGGCCTTCGCCTCGATGCGGCGCCTGTTCGAACCGGACGTCGTCGCCGTCATCGGGGCGAGCGAGGAACGCGGGAAGATCGGCGCCGAGATCCTGCACAACCTTCGAAGCCGCTTCCGTGGAACCGTCGTTCCTATCAATCCCGGGCACGATGAAATCCTGGGCCTCCGGTGCTACCCGCGGCTGACGGACGTCCCGGGCCCGGTCGATCTGGCCGTGGTCGCGATTCCCGCCGACCGGGTCGAGGCGGCCGTCGACGACTGCGTGGCCAAGGGCGTCGCGGGGATCATCGTCATCACCGCCGGCTTTTCGGAAACCGGAGAGGAAGGGCGCCGCCGCGAATCGGCCCTGCTCGACAAGGTGCGGGCCGCCGGCATCCGCCTCGTCGGGCCCAACTGCATGGGACTCATCAACACCGACCCGAAGGTCCGCCTCAACGCAACGTTCGCTCCCGTTTATCCTCCCGAGGGCCGCGTCGCCCTCTCTTCGCAGAGCGGAGCTCTCGGGCTCGCGCTCCTCGACTTCGCGGACAAGCTCAACCTCGGCATCTCGACGTTCGTGTCCGTCGGCAACAAGGCGGACGTCTCGGGCAACGACCTGATTCAGTACTGGGCCGAGGACCCGCGCACGGACGTGATCCTTCTGTATCTGGAGAGCTTCGGCAATCCGGTCCGGTTCTCGAAGATCGCGCGCCGCGTCGCGCGCCAGAAGCCGATCGTGGCCCTGAAGTCCGGTCGGTCCCGAGCGGGCTCGCGCGCCGCGTCCTCGCACACAGGGGCCCTCGCGGAGTCGGACCAGGTCGTCGACGCGCTCTTTCGCCAGGCCGGCGTCATACGAACCGCAACCCTCGAGGAACTCTTCGACGTGGCAATGCTCCTGGCGCATCAGCCGGTCCCGCGTGGCCGCCGCGTCGGTATCCTAACCAACGCCGGCGGACCGGGGATCCTCGCGGCGGACGCCTGCGAGGCCTGGGGCCTGGAGCTTCCCTCGCTTTCCTCGAAAACGGCCGCGCAACTGCGCACCTTTCTCCCGGCGGCGGCGAGCGTCGCAAATCCAGTGGACATGCTCGCGGCGGCGCAGCCGGAGCACTACCAGCGCGCCGAGCAGATCCTCCTCGCCGACGAAGGACTCGATAGTCTGCTCGTGATTTTCATTCCCCCGATCGCCGCGAACTCCGAGGCTGTCGCCGCGGCGATCGTCGAAGGCGCGGCCGGCGCCCGAAAGCCCGTGCTCGCGACCTTCATGAGCGCCCGGGGCGCGCCGCCGGCGCTCGCACCGATTCCGTGTTATCCCTTTCCGGAGTCAGCGGCCATCGCGCTCGCGCGCGCCGCGGCGTACGGCGAGTGGAGACACCGGCCCGTCGGGAAGGTCCCGGCGCTGGCGGGGATCGATACCGTGCCGGCCCGCACCATCGTCGACCGTGCGCTCGAACGCCGCGGCGGCTGGCTCTCTCCGGTTGAAGTCGAGGAGCTGCTGACCGCGTTCGGAATCCCCGTCGCTCCGGCGCGCCTGGCGAAAACAGAGGCGGAGGCCGACGACGCGGCCCGGGCCATCGGGTTCCCCGTCGCCGTAAAGGCGGTCGGGCCGGCCATTCTCCACAAGACGGAAGTCGGCGGAGTGCGGCTCGGGCTCCCCGACGAAGCGGCCGTCGTCGGCGCCTGCCGCGATCTGAAGAGACGCCTCGGCGCCAATCTGACCGAGTTTCTCGTCCAGGCGATGGTTCCCGGGGGAGTCGAGGTGATCGCCGGAGTCACGCGCGACGCGACGTTCGGGCCGCTGATCCTGTACGGGAGCGGTGGCACGCTCGTCGAGCTCCTGGCCGACGTGGCCTTTCGCCTCCATCCGCTGACCGACGTCGACGTCGCGGCGATGCTGGACGAGGTCCGGGGCACGGCGCTCCTGCGAGGCTATCGCGGCGCGCCTCCGAAGGACGAAACCGCCTTGAAGGATCTGCTCCTGCGGCTCTCGGCACTCGTCGAGACCTGCCCGGAAGTCCGTGAGATGGACCTGAACCCCGTTAAAGTCCTGGACCGGGGCGTCCGGGTCGTGGACGTGCACGTCCGAGTCGAGAGGAAGCCGGTCCTTCCGCCGTCGCGCCGGATCGCGTACTAGGCGTTCCGTGCTCCGCGTCGCGCGAACAGGGGATCTCACCTCGTCAGAAAGTACCCCGCCCAGGCCGCCAGAATGACCAGCAGCAGCCCGGGGACTGTCTGGGCCGCGAAGCGGCCTCGGCCAACGGTCAGCGCAACCACCGCCTTCGTCACGGTATTGGTTGATAGGGCCGCGAGAATCGGGAGGGCGGCATCCGCGGCTGCGAGCTTGCCCGCGGCGGCCAAGGACGCGGCGGAGATGGCGGCCGCGTGGGCGTCCACGAAGCCGGCCAGCGCCACCGCCGGAAGAAGTCCGCTCCCGCCCCAGCGTTGATGAACGGCGGCCGCGGCGAAGAGAACGAGGCACACCGTCCCCGCGAAGAGCAGGGACGACCTCAGATCGAAGGCGCGACCCCGGCTCCTCTCTCCCTCCACGCGGCTCCGCGCCAGCCGCAGCGCGAAGAGAGTCCCGTAGCCGACGGCCGCGATCCCCCCGAACAGCAGCGGCACGGCCATGACTCGAAACGATTGCGGACTCGTCGCGTAGAGGACAAAAGCCATCTGGACCATCGTGGCGACGGTCGAGAGAACGGCGCCCGCGACGGCGGCCCGGCGCAGGCCGGGCTCTCGGAGGGCGCGCCGACCCATCGCACCGATCGTCGCCGCGCTCGAGACGAAACCCGAGGCGAAACCCGCCAGAGGCAGCCCCAGCCGGGGACCCAACGCGCGCTGAGCGATGTAACCCGCCGCCGAGATCCCCATGACGATCACTGCGAGCTTCCACAGAGTGCGCGGATTGAGAACGTCGAAAGGCCCCACGGTTCGGTCCGGTGTCAAAGGGAGCACGACGAGCGCACACGCCGCGAAAAGAAGCGCGTCGTGCAGCTCCTGCTCCGTGAGCGCCCTGCGCACGAAGCGGTGGAGGCGAGTTCTGGACGCCAGCAGTATGGCGACCGCCACGGCCAGCCCGGACGCGAGGGCCGGCTGCCGGACGGCCAGAGCGCCGAGCAGGAACGTCGTCAGCAACGCCATTTCGGTCGTCAGGCCGGGATCGGCGTCGTGGCTGCGCCTGTAACCGATTACCGCGAGCGCTCCGACGACGAGAGCCGAGACCGCCAGGACCGCGGCGCCGCCGAAGCTCTGGCTCAGACCGCCGGCGAGAGCGGCCAGCGCGAATGTCCGAATCCCGGCGGGCGCGCGCCGCGGACCGCTCCCCTTGCGGCGCTCCCGCTCGGCTCCGATCAGGAGCCCGATCCCGAGCGCGACGCCGAGCCGGACGGCAAGGGAGAGCGTTACCGTGTCAGCCAGTCGTCACCCATTCTCCAACGAGTCAGGATGCGGCCGCCGCCCCGGGCCGCCGCGCGACCGAAATGGTCTGGGACCGACGCGTCTCTCAGTGCCGGACGGCCGAACGGGGAACGAAGGGCCGCCGGCGCGGACCGCGTCCATCCAGAACGCGGCGGACCCCCTTGGCCACGGGGCGTTCGACTCCGCGCCCCACGAGCTCCAGAACGTCGGTGGTGGTCAGGATCCCGACGAGCTCGCCCTCCTCGATGACCGGAAGACATCCCACCGACCGGCCCCTCATCTGGTTGGCGACCTGCCTCAGGGTCATCTCCGGGTGGCCGGCGATGACCGGCGAGGTCATGATGTCGCCGACCCTCTCTTCCCGCCGCAACGGCCCGCGACCGATCAGATCCCGATCCGAGACCACACCGACGACCTCCTTTCCGTCCAGGACCACTAGGTGGCGAATGCGGCTCGCCCGCATGCGATCCCACGCGGCCTGGGCGGAGTCGCTCGGAGAGACGCTCTCGACGCGCTCCTTCATGACGTCCCGCAGCCGAATCATGACGCCCTCCTTTTCGGTTTCATGGGAATGACCACGACCGGGCACGGCGAAGCCGCAATGACCCTCGCCGCCACACTTCCCAGGACGAGACGGGACCACCCCGAGCGCCCGTGCGTGCCGACTACGATCTGCCCGACCCTGTGCGAACGCGCGGCCCGAGTTATTGCCTCGTGGGGCGCGCCCTGGAGCAGCAGCCCCCGAGCGCGCACGCCCGCCTTGCGGGCCCCGGCCAACAGCCTCCGCATCCTCTTTTCCGCAGCCGCGCGCACGGCGGCCGCGAGCTCGTCGTACATCTGTGGCACGACATAGCCTTCCGTGGTGAAGGGAACCGGCGGCTCGAGGACGTGCGCGATCAGCAAGGACGCTCGCTTTCCATTGCAGAATGCCACCGCTTGCCGGAACGCGGGCGCCGACGCCGGCGAGAAATCCGTTGCGAACAGGATGCGCTGGGTCATCGCCACTCCTTCGGCTATCACGCCGCCATGACTCCATGAGATCCCTCGCGTGCACGCGGGCGATTGATGCATTTGGATCAAAAGGGCCGGCCCCTTGCCGAGGCCGTCACGCAGCGCGGGCGGTCAGGACGGGGCAGGGCGCCGTCGCGACCACGCGCGCTGCGACGCTGCCCAGGAAAAAGCGGCCCGCGCCCCGCCGGCCGTGAGTTCCCATCACGATCAGGTCCGCGTGACTTTCACGGGCCGCCTGCACGATAGCCTCGTCTGCGAAGCCCCGGAGAAGCAGCTCCTCTGTCTCCACGCCCTCCGCACGGGCGTGCCCGGCGATTTCTCCGAGCTGACGCGCCGCGTCAGCCTTGATCTTGCGCTCGTACTCCTCGTACAGCCGCACGTGGGCGAAGGAAAGCTCGGGCAGGTGCGGCTCGTCGTAGACGTGTGCCGCCAGTAGTTGCGCCCCCCAGGACTTCGCCAGCTTGACTGCAAGCGTGACGGCAGGAGCCGAGGCTTCCGAGAAGTCGGTAGCCACGAGAATCCGGCGAAACACCGTCATGGAGTCTCCTTCGCGCGCGGCCTCGCGGCCCTAGCGTAATCCCAATCCTAGGGAGCTCAGATCGCTCATTTGATTCATTTGCATCAGGCGCCGACTCCCGCCGGCGCGCCAGAATGCGGGCCATGGAAACAGAAGAACCGATGAGACGGATCGGAGCACCGGACGATTTTTCGCGCATCCCGGCCGAGCCCGAGTTTCTCTCCCGCGGAGAGGTGGCCCGGCTCTTCGGCGTCTCCCTTTCCACGGTCACGCGCTGGGCCAGAACCAGCCTGCTCCAGACGGTCCGCACGCCCGGCGGTCACTACCGCTACCGCGCCGAGGAGATGCGCCGGGCGGCCCGGTCGGGCGTCGGCGCGATCACGAACGTCGATTGACGAGGAGGCTCTCATGAACGCGATCATCGAACGGAGTCAGCGTTTTCTGGATCGACCTCTCGGCCTCGGGCCGCGCGTGTTGCTCCTGGTATCCGCCGTGCTGATCTTTCCGACACGTGTCGGACCTCTCCGCGGCGAGACCGCGCTTGCGCCGGCTTCCTGGGTCCCGTTCGCGCTCGGCGTGCTGGCCCTCCTGTTTCTCCGGGCGAGCGTGCACGGCAAGGTCCGAGACTTAGTCGACGTCGCCGTGATCTCGCTCTATTTCAGCCTGTTCCTGCTGTGGTCTTCGCCTGCAGGCCCCGACTTCTACCTGCTGGTCATCGTCGCGCTCCTCATGGGGGCGGCCCTCGTGATGGCTTGGAACCAGGCCTCCTCCGAGGACATCGCCGAAATCCAATCGGCCGGCTGAAGGAGAGGCGTGCCGCCTGCGAAAGGAATGCTGAAATGAAGTGGCTGACTCCGGACGCGATTCAAGCGGAGCACGAACAGCTTCGGGAGGATCTCGAGCACGCGACGAGGGCAGGCGGCGAAACGGCGGCGGCGGCCCGCTCCGTCATGAGCGTGCTCTTCCCCCATATGCTTCTCGAGGCGGAGTTTGCCATTCCGCCTCTGGCCCTTCTGCCGAGCCTCGCCCGGGGGGAGTTCCATCCCGGTATGGAGCGCATCCTCCGGAAGACCGACACCCTGCAGGCTGAGCTTCCCCGCCTGCTGGAACAGCACGAGCGGATCGTACTCGCCCTTCGGGGACTGCTCCAGGCGGCGACGCGCGAGGAGCATGCGGGTTACGCGGATTTCGCCCGGCGCCTGATTCACCACGCCCAGATGGAGGAAGAGGTTCTCTACCCCGCCGCGATTCTCGTCGGGGAGCACATCCGGGTGCTCGCGGCTCGCCAGGCGCAGCGCGCCGAGGACACGGCCGCATGAATACCCCTCGGATCGGAGGAGCCATGACGAAAATACAGGAGCTTGCAGCCGAACGCCTTTCCCGACCTGGCGCGATCGCCCTTCTCCGCGAGCGGCTGAAGACGCTCTGCGACGAAGACCACTGTGCCTGCGCCGCGGCCGCGCGGTGGAACGTCTTCTGCGGAGGGTTTCGCGCGCTCTCGGACCGGGAGTTGCGCGACCGGTTCTCCTGGATCGCGCGCACCCGCCCTCGGGCTTCTCGTGAAGAGCTCGAGCGGCTCGCCAGCCTCTACCATCTCGGGCGACAGGAAGTCACCGGCCTTCCGCTCTGCTGCGACGTCGAAACGCGCGAGCACTGCGTTTGCGACGGCTGGAACCGGTTCGACAATCTAGCCCTCGAAGGGGCAGTTCTGGAGCTGACCGGCCGGTCTATTCAGATCTCCTGAGCCCTGCGCCATTTGGGGCGTCCCCGTCCCCCACCGCCTCGGCTCTCGGTCAGATCGCGCCGGCGGAGCGGTGAGCGTTCGCGCGCGCGGTCAGGCCACCGCGCGGCCGCCGCTTCCACGCGACGTACGGCCGAGCGAGAAGGCGGAGCGCATCGAGCTTGCGCCCGTAGAGCCAGGAAGAGACGCTCGGTTCCGTAAGGTCGGCACACTCCTCGGGCTGAACGACGAGTGAAACCTCGATCGGCAGGATCCCGACCGGCAACCCTGCGCGGCGGCATGCCTCCCAGACGTAACCGAAGACTTCCCTCATGGCCTGGGGCCGGGGCGGTCGCGCGCTCTCGAGCTCACTGCCGATCGTCGGCCGGAAGATGCAAACGGTCGGGAACGCGCCCGCGTCGACGATCCGATCGATGCCGCGCTTGGTCGCCTCGATTGGCTCGAGGCCCGCTATGATTTCTCCGGAGACTCGTCCCCGTCCAAGCCTCTTCGAGGTATACTCCATCGCCTCGAAGAAGCCCTTCTGGCCGAGTGTGCCCGCCTTGCCGGGGCAGTAGCGCGCGAAATACTCGGGATCCTCGAACTCGTAGCAGAATGAGAAGTGATCCGCGCCGGCTTCGACGAGCGCGTCGTACTCGGAGTATTTGCGGCGCGGCACCGGCATCGCCTGCACGCCGATGAAACCGCCTACCCGCTCGCGCAATGCCCGCACGAAGGGCTCGCACTGGCGTAATCCATGGAGAGGCTCGCACCGGTCGACCTCCTCGAAGTGATAGCCGGTGTTCAGGTGCGTGAACACCGACCCCGACTCGCTCTTGGCTGCCTGCGCGACCTCGACGACATCCTCGACCTTCTTGCGTGCCTGCTCGGCCACGCCGACATTCTTGCCCGTCGTGCAGAACTTGCAGGCGCGAGACGACGAGGAGGCCCAGAAGAGGCAGGCGTTGGACACGTAGACGCCGAGGTAGTTGCCCTGGAGCACGCCAATGCGGCTCATCGGCGCGCCCGAAGAAGTGGCCCGGGAATACCAGGCCGGCTCCTCCGGAAGCCTGACCCGGTAGGCGTCCCCCGTTCGATCGTCGAGGACGTGATAGCTCTCGAGGTCCCTCGCCAGCCGGAAGGGTGAGGCGGCCGCGAAGGCCTCGATCACGGGGACGTTGACCCAAATTGGCTTCCGGGAAGCCGGTAGAACGATCTCGAGGCCGGAGCCGAGCCCGGCGCGCGTACGGGCGATCCGACGCCCATCCTCGGCGAGGGCGCAGGTCTCATCGATGCGCATCCCGCGGCAGAAGAGCTCGATCTCGAGCTCCACGGCAGAGAACATCGATCAGAGGTTACTCTCCAGTTTCCGATCCCGCATGATGCAAATGATCCAGATACCGGAGCCGGGGTGAACATCAGGGGATGACTCGGAACAGCGCGTCACGACGACCTCGGCGAACCTCATAGTTCTCATCGCTGCCATATCCCTCATCTCAACGCCACTCTGTGATGACGGTCCGTCTGATTCGTTTGCATCAGGCAGACAACCGACGGGTACCGCATTCTTGGGCCATGGAAATTCACTTTCCGGGAGGGTTGCGCGTCGACGCGTTCCACGAGGGGTCTTGGATCCGCACGGACCAGCCCGTGCTTCAGGGGGGCGAGGGATCGGCCTCGTCGCCGTTCGATCTCTTTCCATCAAGATTGTGCTCCCGCCCGCGTTTCCGGAGAAATATCGGGAGGCGCTGCTGCGCGCAATCGACCAGTGCACCGTCAAGCGCCACTTGGTCGAGCCCCCACAGTTCGACGTGGTCGCGGTTGCGCTTGTCGAACGTTGCGTGCCGGCCTGAAGCGAGTTCTCATCGAATTGGTGCGAATGCATCATCCCCGCTCCAGTCCCGATTGATACAAAGTCTTCATGGTTTCAGGTACATCCCGGTCAGGAAGGCGAGCCGAGAAGTGAGCGGGTCGCTGGATCCCGAGGTCTGGACCCGGGAGGAGACGATCGGCCGGCTCCGCTCCGGACTCTTGATGCTCTCAGATGGAGAGCATTCGATGTGCCAGGTTGCGGCCGAGCTCGGCGTATTTTGCTGCGGGTTCCGCCGCTGGAACGACCATGAGTTCCACCACCGCTGGAAGAAGGTCATCGGCCAGAGCACGCACCTGACGCGGGCGCAGACCGGAGTGATTTCGAAGCAAGGAGGCGTTAGTGAAGGAGCATCTGCCGTTCCCTGTTCTCCGTGCAATCTTCGTCGCCCTTGTTACACTCAATCCATCAACCGCGCATGCAGTCGCAAGTTATGCGCGCCAGACGGGGCTTGCGTGCAACGGGTGTCATACCACGCCTCCCGAACTCAATACTGCCGGCCGCACATTCAAGCTGCTTGGTTATACCGACAGGGCGCTGGACACGGGCACCGTCACTAGCGCTCCGGGAGAGCACCACTCGGCCTTGGATCTCCTCAAGTCCCTGCCCCTCTCCGCACTTGTCGAAACCTCGTTCACATCGACGAAATCGGCGCAACCGGGCACACAGAACCGCAACTTCGAGTTTCCCCAAGACGTGTCAGTCTTTCTTGCAGGGGCATGGACGAAGCATGTCGGCAGTTTCGTTCAAGTAACCTACAACAAACAGAACGATCACTTCAGCATCGATAACTCGGATATTCGTTACGCCAACAAAGGGAAGTTGGCTGGCAAGGAACTCGTTTACGGCCTGACTCTCAACAACAATCCGACGGTAGAGGACCTCTGGAATAGCACTCCGGCATGGGGATACCCCTGGATCGCTAGCGACTCCGCGCCTACTCCGAGTGCCCACCCGCTCGTTCAGGGCGGTCTCGCGCAAGACGTTGCAGGAATCGGTGGCTATGGCATGTGGAACGACCATCTGTATCTTGCTAGTACGATCTACCGTTCTGACCACATCGGCAGCCCGCAACCCACCTCCGGGATCGGCTTTGCCATAAACATCCGGAACGTTGCGCCATATTGGCGCGTCGCTTGGCAGCAATCGATCGGCTCTGACAACTACCTCGAGGTCGGTGGGTACGGCATGCATTTGAAGTCGACTCCCAATTCCGTCGCGGGTCTCGAGGATGAGTACACCGACTGGGCAGCGGATCTCCAGTTCGACCGAACGATGTTCGTCCGGGACGTTCTGTCGGTCCGCGCCACGTACATCCACGAAACCTCGTCCCTAGCCGCAACCTTCAATCAAGGGGGCGCGGCCCAGGTCGGGCACACACTCCACTCGTTTGCGGCTAATGTCGGGTACCATTTTGGCAACCGCTACTCCGCCACATTGGGTTGGTTCGATGTGGGCGGAACGCCCGATACGGTGCTGTACAGCTCCGCCGCGGTGACGGGCAGCGCGAACGGCAGTCCGAAAAGCGCGGGGTACATCGCAAATCTATCCTGGTGGCCGATGCAGAATCTCCAAGTTGCTTTTCAGTACACGGCATACACGCGCTTCAACGGCGCTGCAACGAATTACGATGGCGCAGGCCGGAACGCCAGCGACAACAACACAGCATACGTGCTTGCCCGCTTCATTTTCTGAGCCGCATTGAACAACGACATTTGATTGAGCTGCAGGACGTTCCTGCGAATTTTGTAAGGAGTAAAACCGATGAGAAGGATCCTTTGGCTGACCGTCTCGTTTCTCGGCGCACTACCCCTCGTCGCGGGCGATCTACACGGGAAGGTGACATGTAAGGGTATCCGCGACTGCGGAGACGCCGTCGTTTATGTCGCAACGATCGCCGGCAAGAGCTTCCCCACTCCCAAGGAGCACGCGAAGGTAGACCAGAAGAACCTTGTTTTCGTCCCCCATGTCCTCCCGATCCTTGTCGGTACGACGGTCGATTTCCTGAACTCCGACGCGGTTCTCCACAACGTGTTCACGCCGGACGCTTGCGCGGACAAGTTCAACCTCGGGACTTGGGCCCAGGGCGAGACGAAGAGCTATACCTTCAAGAAGGAGTGTGGCGCAGTGCTTCTGTGCAAGGTCCACCCGGAGATGGAGGCCTACGTCGTAGCCGTTCCCACCCCTTACTACGCAATGGCCCAGGCGGATGGCAGCTACCGCATCGCGGACCTACCGGACGGCAGCTATACCGTGAAGGTATGGCATCCCAAGGTGAAGGCCGCCGGGAAGCCCGTTACCGTCGCTGGAACGACCGAGGCGAACTTCGAGGTCACGAAGTAGTGCAGGTAACCGAGCTCAGGAGTCTGGATTCACCTTGAAACAGCGTTATCGCACTTGTTCGCCATTCGCATTCGTCGCGGCCTTCCTGATGGGCCTTTTGGCGATCCATACCCCGGCCGCTCCGCAGGACCGCCGAACTTCGCTGCCGGAATCGCCCATCGTGACACGAGTGGAAGGCCCGAGCAACTTCCATCGCCTGGCCATCACTATCGAGACGTCAACGATGGGTCGCACAGGAGTCTTTGGACCACCGCCGGATTCCCATGAAGTCGCGCGCTACGAGTACTCCGGGAGGATCACGCAACCCGCGACTTTGACGGGTGCGGACCTATATCGCCTCGGCTGTCAGTCGTGTCACAGGGCGGACGGCAGCGGGGCGCCGCCTGAGATCAACGCGATTTTCGGTCCGGTTCAAGCCATCTCGGCGCCCCTGATGGAACGTCGGATGAAAGAGCGCGGGCGACCGATCAGTGCAGCGTTCGCACGCGAGCTCGCATCGGGTTCCAAGAAGGACCTATTGGATCGCCTGCACAAGGGTGGCCAGAAGATGCCTTCGTTCGCTTACCTCACGGGCAGAGAGGTCGACGCGCTGGTCAGCCACCTGGAATTGCTCGCAGGGTTGCCTGGCACTGTGAAGCGACAGACCGTGACCGAGCCCGCTATGCGCGTCGGTGAGCTTCTTGTGAAGGGCACCTGCCATATTTGTCATGATGCGAGCGGGCGATGGCCGAACCCGGAGGAACTCCTGCAGGGTTCCGTGCCGCCAATGGTCGGCTTCACGAAGGAAAAGACGATGCCGGAGTTCGTCCGGAAAGTGCGCCATGGCGCAACTGTGGTGATGGGCTCTCTGCCATTGCCTTATCGCGGCCGGATGCCCGTGTTCGACTATCTGAGCGACGACGAGGTCGTATCCGCATATCTGTATCTCCTGACTTACCCCCCCTAGACCGGCAGGTGCGCTCCTCAAGAGCCTGTCGCTGACGCACCGCCCGTTAAGCGTGTTCAATAGCCAAACAGGCTCGGGAGGAGTGTACCGAGAAGGTAACCTCCGCCTCCCGTGAGAACACCAACGGCCAGGACCTCCAACGCACTCCTAAGGAGACCGATTCGAGCAAGGGTGCCCCGAACGACGCCGACACCGGCGAGAACGAGAAAAGTCAGGCCAACGGAAGTCGGAAGCGCGGTGGGGACCTTGAGTAGGAAATACGGCATCAACGGGACGATCGACCCGACGAGATAGGAAACGCCGATCGTAAACCCTTCCGCGAGCCGAACGGTCTTCGCCACCGAAAGCGCTCAAATCGCTCAAAGCGCTCACGGGCCGGGAGGCAGAGATTCGCGACCTTGACTCGGAGGCAGGTCCAGAGAGTAATGTTGGCGTAGCAGACACCAGGACAATCCGGGGGTTCGGGGCGAGGAGGTGGGCGCCATGAAAACCCTGCGAGGCGGCCTCGTGATGGCGATGACGGCCGGTGCGCTCGTCGTCGTCCCCGTTTCCAATCCGCACCTGACGCGCGCGATTGGGCCCCGCGGCCTTCCCGACCCGCAGGCCCTCTACAGCCCCAACGCCAAGGAGTTCTACCTCACCGCCGACGACCTCGGTTACATCCGCCCGGGCTTCCACATTACCGTCAACAGCATCACGATCCCGGACGACCGGCGGCCTGTCGTGGACCTATCGTTCACCGACGACTTCGATCAGCCACTCGACCGCCTGGGGAAGGTGACGCCCGGGGTGCTCAGCGTCAGCCAGGTGCTCGCCTGGTGGGACGCCGGGACACGGAACTACACGGCTTACACGACGCGCGCTCAGACGAGCCCCATCACCAACGTCTCGGCCACGCAGGCTGCCGCGGATTCCGGCGGAACCTGGACGGACATCGAGATCGGACACTCGACCTATCGCTTCAAGACTGTCCTGCCCGACGGCTACGACGCCTCGAAGACGCACACCCTCGCGATCTATGCCACCCGAAACCTGACGGACATCATCGGCAAGAACTACTACGCCAACGTCGAGCAGGACTTCCGGCCCGACGGCGCCGCGGTCACCGAGGTCTGGGACATGACGGAAAACGCGGCCTGCAACACGTGCCACAATCCGCTCTCGGCGCACGGCGGCTCACGCCAGGATGTGAAGCTCTGCGTCACCTGCCACTCCCCGCAGACGGTCGACCCGGACACCGGCAACACCGTGGATTTCAAGGTCATGATCCACAAGATCCACCGGGGCGAGAACTTGCCGAGCGTCCAGGCCGGGATCCCGTACCAGATCATTGGCTTCGGACAATCGGTCAACGACTTCTCGACGGTGGCCTTGCCGCAGGACATCCGCAACTGCGCGACCTGCCACGCTCCGCCCGCCACCCAGGCGCCCAACTGGTACACGTTCCCGAGCCGGGCGGCTTGCCAGTCCTGCCACGATGACGTCAACTTCGCCACGGGCGAGAACCATCCGGGGGGAATCCAGGTGGACGACTCGCACTGCGCGGACTGCCACCAACCCCAGGGCGACCGCGAATTCGACGCGTCCATCATCGGCATCCATACGGTGCCCTTCAAGTCGACCCAGTTGAAAGGCATCAACGCGAGCATCGCCTCCGTGACGAATACCGCGCCGGGGCAAAACCCGACGATCAAGTTCCAGCTCAGACAGAACGACGGAACACCCATCGACCCCGCGAGTTTCGGCAACTCCATCGCCGCCATCATGGGTGGGCCGACGGCCGACTTTGCCATCAACCCCTTCCGGGAGACGGCGAGCGGCGCCAGCTTCGACGGGACGACCGCAACGTACAGCTTCACGAACACGATCCCCTCCGATGCGACCGGCACGTGGGCATTCAGCCTCGAGGCACGTCGAAGCGTCACCCTCGATCCGGCGCCGCCCGACGGTCCCTCCGTCACCGAGTCCGCGTTCAACCCGGTCGCCTATGCCGTCGTCACCGACAGCGACGTGATGCCGCGTCGCCAGGTCGTGGATCTCGCCAATTGCAACAAGTGCCACGATCAGCTGGCGCTCCACGGAAGCTTCCGGAAGAACACCGAGATGTGCGTGATCTGCCACAACCCCAACGAGAGCGACACCGCACGCCGCCCCGTGGATCAGGCGCCTGTTGAGTCCGTCGATTTCAAGCGCATGATCCACCGCATCCACACGGGCGAAAACCTCACACAGGACTACACGATCTTCGGTTTCGGCGGCAGCGTGAACAACTTCAACGGGGTCCGCTTCCCGGGCGACCGCCGCGACTGCATCAAGTGCCATGCTCCGGACACTCAGCAGGTGCTCGAGAATCCCCCCGCCGGCCTGCTGCCGACCGTGACGCTGCGCGACTGGTACACGCCGCAGCAGCATTACGCCGCCGCCTGTCTCGGCTGTCACGACAGCAAATCCGTGGCAGCCCATGCTTTCGTCATGACGGCGCCCTTCGGTGAGGCGTGCGCGACGTGTCACGGCCCCGGCGCGGAGTTTTCGGTCGACAAGGTCCACGCGCGGTAAGGGCGTCAATGTGACCGCTGCGGGTCTCGAGGACGCAAAAGTGTGAAAAAAGGGGTGGGGCTCATCGGTTTGGCGCTGATCGCCGGCGCGGGCCTGGCCCTCCCGGCTCGAGCCCAGACACCCACTCCGACGCCGGCTCCGCCGCCGGCGTCCAAGGCGGAAGCGCCTCCCAAGTGCGTCGATTGCCACGAGGCGCAGGTCAAGGGGTTCGCGAGCAATCCTCACGCTCGCACCTCGCACCGGGGCGCCAAGGCCAACATCGAGGACTTCTGCGCGACTTGTCACGGCGACGGCACGAAGCACATGGAGGCGGGCGGCGATGCGAGCCTGATCCGGACTTTCAAGGGGGCCGCCGGTGCGCAGGACTGTCTCTCCTGCCACGAGACGAAGAAGAATCCCCACGATTCGCTCGCTACGGGCTTCCACGCCAACTCGGCGGCGGTCAACTGCCTTTCCTGCCACTCGATCCACAAGCCCGCGCCGAAGACCTCGCATTTGCTGGCAAAGGCGCCGGGAGCACTCTGCGCGACCTGCCACACCACGCAGACCGCGTCCTTCCAGAACAAGCCCTACGCCCACCGGCTCGACCGCGGCGGGATGACGTGCCTCGACTGTCACGATCCCCACGCCCGCCGCGGCGAGCCCGTCAAGATGACGATCCAGGGTGAGCTGCCCTGCCTAAACTGCCACTCGGAAATGCGCGGCCCGTTCGTCTTCGACCACGTCACGGGCTCCGCCGGCGACTGTCTCTCTTGCCACCAGCCGCACGGCTCCAACAACCCCAAGCAGCTCCTCTGGGCGCGCGTGGACCAGCTCTGCCTCTCCTGCCACTCGCAAACCGGAGGCCCGCGGACGCTGGGCTCGCAGCCCCCGTCATTCCATGACCTGACGCTGCCCCGCTACCGCAACTGCACGACCTGCCACGTCGCCGTCCATGGATCGAACCTCTCGCCGCAGCTTCTGAAGTGACGGTCGCCGTGACGAGAGCTCGCCCGTTCCCGCCACTCGCCCTCGCACTCGCAGCGCTGGCCGCCGGCGCCACCGCGCTGTGCGGCCAGGCGCTCCCGCTCGACCTCGAGGTCGGCTACCGCTGGGTCGACGTCTCCGGAAACGAGCGAATGTACCGGACGCAGATCAACGACCGCTCGGGGTTGCTCCTGCGTTCGCTCGACTACACGTCCGCGGGCCCGCTCGGCGGCTTCTTCGATTACCTCCATGTCGACGGTTCTGACATCGGGGCCGGCCCCGCCGGGCAGCTACGGCTGCAAGCCGGCCAGATGGACCTCTTCAAGCTGACCTTTACCTGGCGGGAAACGGACCTCTACAGCGCGCTGCCCGCCTTCGCCAACCCGTTCCTCGCCCAAGGCATCATCCCGGGCCAGCAGACCTACAACCGGACGCGCAACATCTACGACGCCACGCTCGAGTTCCTGCCGGGCAAGATCGTGAGCCCGCTGCTCGGCTACACGCGCAACACCTACAACGGCCCGGGCTCGACCACCTATCACCTCGGCGGCAACGAGTTCCTGTTGAACGACCAGGTCCGCTCGACCGACGAGCTCTACCGCGTCGGCCTCGGCTTCAACTACGGCCCCGTCCAGGGAGCCGTGACGCAGGGTTGGCGCATGTTCCGCTGGCAGGAGGTCCGTTCTCTCGCGCCGAGCGGGGGCGGCGGCAACGTCACGTTCCCGATTCTCGGCCAGCAAGTCACGGCCGATACGATCGTCTCGACCGAGAAGAACAAGATCAACACTCCGGTGACCAACGCCTGGGTCACGGGGAATCTCTTCGGGCGCCTGAAGCTCACCGGCACCTACGTCAAGGCGGACGGGGGCAACGAGACGGGATACGTCGAGGCCGACGCCGGCAACTTCGTGTCTTTCGAGATCGCCAGGTTCTTCTCGGGCCTCGGGGAGACCGTGAACTCGCGGGCCCGCACCGATTTCTGGCGAGGATCCGCCCGCGCCGAGATCCAGATCGCGGACAACGTCGCGATCGCCGGCGGCTGGGCTGAGAACAGCCGGACGCTCACGGGCCAGGCGCTCATCGCGAGCCTCTTCCTGAACACGGTCACCTACGCAGGCGTGCCCGCGGGCGACCTGCTGCGGGAAATCGACGCGCGGACCGCGGTCGAGCGCCAGGACGTGGTGTACGACGCCGCCGTGACCGCGCGCATGCTCGGCCCCTTCGCGGTCAACGCCGGCTGGACGCAGACGAAGCAGGACGTCCTCGTCACGCCGGACGCCTCGGAGATCGTGATACCGGGCGGCCAGGGAGGCGCCTTCCAGCGCACCGTCAACACCTACGGGGGCGGCGCTTCGTTCGCCAAGTACGGCGTGACGCTGACCGCCGACTACCGGCACGACGAGGCCAACCAGCCCATCTTCCGGACCGACTTCATCAACCGCGACCGCTACAAGTTCCGCGGGCTCTGGAAGTTCAAGGACGTCCTCAAAGTCGGCGCCGTCTTCCAGGAAACGCACGCCGACGACGACATCGTCGAGATCGGCTACACCACGAAGGTGCGGGAGTTCGCGGCCGACGTCGAGGTCTCGCTCTTGAAAAACATGCTGACGCTGCGCGCCTCGGGCGGGGAGTTCCTGGCCAATCGCCAGATCCTGATCCGCGTCCCGCAGGACTTCGCGATCGCTCCGACCGAGCAGAAAGAGCTGGGCCATACCTGGGAGGGAGGCGTCCACTTCCAGTGGGAGCGTCTTTCGATCGACGCCGGCTACCTCTGGATGAACAACAACGGCTCCATTCCCTTCACCGTGGACCGCGCCCGCGTCCTGGCGGAATATTTCTTCCTGCAGAACCTGGGCGCGACCTTCGAGTGGCTCGACGACAAGTACACCGAGCGCATCGCGCTCGGCCAGGCGGGACCTCTCTCCAACTACAATGGAAATCGCTACTACGTCGGCCTTCACTGGCGCCCGTAATCGCATTCTTCGAACGAGGAGGCTCCTGAAATGAAGACGAAGGGATCCCGGCTCGGAATCATGATCGTGCTCCTCGTCTGGAGCGGCTGGGTGGCGTTGAGCTCCGTGTCGACCGCGAGCCTCGACACGCAGAAACAGGCGAAGGCCGCCGGCGTCGACGCGAAGACCTGTCAGTACTGCCATGTCGACAAGCTGCCGAAGAAGGACGTCCACGAGCTGAACGACGCCGGGAAGTGGCTGGTGGCCGAGAAGGAAAAGCGCGGGGCCAAGGCCGTCGACGGCGCGTGGCTGAAGGACTACCCCGGCGCCAAGAAATGAGGACCGGTATTCTCGGCGCTCTCCTTCTCTTCGCGGCGGACCGGCTCGCCGCCAGTCCCGAGCGATTCGGCGTTCCTCAGCCCCACGGCTGGATCGGCACGACGAATCAGTGGATTCGGGGCGCGGGAATCGCGTTCGCCATTTTCAACCTGGTTCTCCTTCTCGTCATCTGGCGGAAGCTGCGCCGCGGCGAGGTTTCCACGGTCTCCAAGGCGCTTCTCTTCGGGGCGATCCTCGTGATCCCCGTTTTCGTCGTCTTCCTCGCGACGGCTCACGGCATGCAGGAGTCCATGACGGTCGACGCCTGCGGCTCCTGCCACGTCATGGACGGCCACGTACGAGACTTGAGGGATCCCGGAAGCGATTCGCTCGCCGCGGTGCACTACAAGAACCGTTACATCCAGGAGAACCACTGCTACACCTGCCACAGCGACTACGGCATGTACGGCACGCTCCGGGCCAAGCTCGACGGCCTCGGGCACGTCTGGCACAACTCCCGCGGCGACTATCCGCGCCCGATTCGGATCGCCCACCCCTACTCGAACCTCCGGTGCCTCTCCTGCCACGGGAACGCGCAGAACTTCCTGGCCAAGCACGAAAAGGACGAGATCCCGAAGCTTCTGGCCGGACAGGACTCCTGCCTGGACTGTCACGGCCCCGCTCACAAGGCCGAGGAGACGAAGGCCTCGAAATGAACGACTCGAAAGGAACGCTGCTTCCGATCCGGCTCGCCGTCATTCTGGCGGCGCTGGCTCTCCTTCTGGGCCTCGCGCTGCTCTTCAAAGAGACACCTTACGTGTTCACGGCGTTCATGGTCCTGGGGCCCGTCCTGCTGGCCGCGGCGTTCGTTCTCCTGGGGTGGGTGATCGTCCAGGAGCTCCGCACGAAAAGAGTCCTGTAAGGGTCGTCAGCGCCACCCGGCGGCGGTCGGCACCCGGGACCGGGAGGGCGGCTCGTTCCCGCTTGAAAGTTCTTGCGCGCCTCAGCATCGCGACAGCCGCGCCGCGCGATAGCGGTCCGCGGCGACGGCGAGCACGATGATGACGCCGATGATGATTTCCTGGATGTAGTTGGACCAGCCCATCTGCTGGCACCCGTTGCGCAGGAGCGCCATGATGAGCGCTCCGATCATGGCTCCCGGAATGCTCCCCTCGCCTCCGCCGAGGCTGGCGCCGCCGATGACGACGGCGGCGATGACGTCGAGCTCGGCGCCCACGGCCACTGTCGGATCGCCCTGGCGCAGGCGCGACATCTGCATGACGCCCGCGAGCCCGAAGAAGAGACCGGCCACGGCGTAGATCCAGACCTTCAGCCGCCCCGTCGCAATCCCGCAGGCGCGCGCCGCCGCCTCGTTGGACCCGACAGCGAATACGCGCCGCCCGAAGACCGTGTTCCGGAGCACCAGCGTCATCGCCGCCGCGAGCACGACGGCGACCCAGACGCCGGGCGCCACGAGCATCCAGGGCCGCGACGGAAAGGTCACGGCCAGCTCGTTCAACCAGGTGGGCCGGGCGTTGATCGTCTGCTCCCCGGCGAAATACTTGGCCGCCCCGCGCGCCACGCCGAGCATGCCGAGGGTCGCGATGAACGGCACATCCGGAGCAGCGTGATCGTCAGCCCGTTGATCAGGCCGACGATGCCGCCGCCCGTGCCCCCCGCTTGCGCGTCGCGCGCCGCCTTCACGGCCCCGGCGTGGATGCTCTTCCAGAACTCGTGCGTGGAGCCCTGCGGGACGACTGCGACCCGGAGGGGCTTGCCGGCGGCTCTCTCCCGTTTCGCGCAGCCCGCGGCCAGGCCCGCCGCGAGGGCGGCCAGGCCCGCCGCTACGAGAAACCGTCGGCGTGGGGACATCGGCGCTGATGGTAGTACCGGCGCCGACACGCGCCCAAAACCGAGATCTCGGTGGCGCCACCACCACGAGACGCCCACCAGGACGCCCGATTTGCGATCGGACTGCCCGGCACGGAGCTTGCTGCAAAAGTTCGCAGCGGGTCAACGAAAGGAGCTCCCCATGCCGAGCCATCATCCCGTTTCTGCCGGTGTCTCCCGTCCTCTTCTCAAACCGCGCCGCGAGCGGGAGCGGCTCGTCGGCGAAGTCTGCGATCGGTTGAGCGAGGGCCTGGATGCCGCCGTCGCGTCGCTTCGCGAGTTGACGAAAGACCGGGACGCGAGACTCCGGCCCCGTTGGAGGGGTCCCGCCGGAACTTCTCCGGGCCGCGCCGAAGCCTGAGGTCTCCCGTGGGCGCCCCGC
>JBASRI010000005.1:0-8850 GCA_049273755.1 Thermoanaerobaculia bacterium | reverse complement strand
CGTCGCAGCCGTCCACCGATGAACGCGGAGCGCCGGGGCCTCCTCCTCGTCGCCGCGGCGGCGCTGCTCTGGTCGACCGGCGGCATCGGGATCAAGTGGCTCTCGGAGCCGCCTCTGGTCATCGCCTTCTACCGTTCGGCGACCGCCGCCGTCGCTCTGCTGATCCTCTTCCGGCCCCGCGTGTGGAGGTGGACGCCCGCCTTCCTCCTGGGTCTCGTCAGCTACGCGGCGTGCCTGACGACGTTCGTCCTCGCGACGAAGTGGACGTCGGCGGCCAACGCGATCTTCCTCCAGTACTGCGGCGTCGTCTGGGTCCTGATCGCCTCGCCTCTGGTCCTGCGCGAACCGTTCCGCCGCCGCGATGCGATCGCCGTGGCCATCGCGTTCGTCGGAATGCTGCTCTTCTTCGTGGGCCGCTTCGAATCGCGCGACTTCCGAGGGGAGATCGCCGCGCTCGTCTCGAGCGTCTGTTTCGCCGCGCTGGTCCTGGCGCTTCGCCGCGAGCGCGGGAGCGGGGCCGAGGCCGTCGTGACCTACGGAAACGTCCTGGCGGCGCTGGTCCTGCTGCCGTTCGTCCGCGCCGACCTCGCGGTGCCCGCGCGCTCGGCGGTCGTGCTGGTGCTTCTAGGCGTCGTCCAGATCGGCGTGGCGTACGCGCTCTTCGTCCAGGGCCTCAAGCACGTCACCGCGACTGAGGCCGCCCTCATCGGGATGCTCGAGCCGATCGCCAATCCCGTCTGGGTCTTCCTCTTCCTGGGAGAGAAGCCCAGCGGCTTCTCGATTCTCGGCGGGGCGATCGTGCTGTCTGCGATCGCGTGGCGCACGCTCACCTCCGGCCCGGCGGTCGCCGCTCCGCCGCCGGACTAGAACCGGGTCTCAGGTCTCAGGTCCGGGAGGCCGAACTCGCGGCGGAGGCGTTCGCCATCGGCGTCGAGCGCCGGGGGAAAGCGCAGCCGCGGCGCCTCCCCCTCGATCCGGATCGGCGATGCGACGAAGGGAACTCCTTCGGACTCCAGCACGGACCGGAGGGCTCGCGCCGTCTCCGAGGCCAGCGCCTCGAGCGGACCTCGGACGGGCCCGGCGGGGATTCCCGCGGCCCGGCAGCGCGCGACCCAGGTCTCCCGGGTCTCCTCGCGAAAGACCCGTGAGAGCTGGGCTTCCAGAACCTCGCGGTCTGCGACGCGCGCATCGTTGGCCGAGAAACGCGGGTCGGCGGTCCACTCGGGATGCCCGAGGAGCGAGGCCAGACGCTCGAACTGACGGTCCGTCCCGACAGCCAGCACGAAGTCGCCGTCGGAGGCCGCGAAGGTCCGGTAGGGAACGATCTGGGGGTGGGCGTTGCCGTGCCGTTCCGCTTCGCGCCCCGTCAGCAGGACCGACTGCGCCACGTTGATGAGCGAGCCCAGCGTCGCCGAGAAAAGGTCCGTCTCGACGTGCGCGCCGCGCCCCGTGTGCTCGCGCCCGGCGAGGGCGGCGAGGATCCCGATCGCGGCGTAGCAGCCCGCGAGCAGGTCCGAGACCGCCACACCCGCCTTGGTGGGCCCCGACTCGGGCGTTCCCGTGATGGCCATCAGCCCCGCTCCGGCCTGGGCGAGCAGATCGAAGCCCGGCGCGGAGGCGTCGGGCCCCGAGCGCCCGAAGCCGGTGATCGAGGCCGTGACCAGGCGCGGGTTCTCCCGCCGGAGCTCCCCGAGCGAGAGGCCGAACTTCTCCAGCCCTCCGGGCGGAAAGTTCTCCACGAGCACGTCCGCCCGCCGCGCCAGCCGGCGGACCGATTCCGCGCCGGCGCTGGTTGCCAGGTCGAGCGCGATCGACTCCTTGTTGCGGTTGACCGAGAGGTAGTACGCCGAGAGCCCCGTCTTCTCGTGGTACGGCGGCCCCCAGCCGCGCGTCACGTCGCCGTCCTCCGGATGCTCGACCTTGAGCACGCGCGCCCCGAGGTCTCCCAGCATCATCGTGCAGAAGGGTCCGGCGAGCACGCGCGAGAGGTCGAGGACGAGCACGCCCGAGAGGGGCGCGGGCACGGAGGTTATCGGCCCGCGGCCGGCGCGGGACGCCAGCCGAGCGGCCCCGGCAGGAAGTGGAAGAGACCGAGTGGCGAGATCTCGACGCCCTCGACCTTCTTCGAGATCCCCCAGTACTGATCGGCGCCCCACAGAAAGTCCGCGGGCGGATCGGCGGCGAGCGCGCGATGGATCTGCCGGTAGAGCTCGATCCGCCGCGTCGGGTCGAGCTCGACCCGCGCCGCCTCCATGAGCCGGTCCGCCGCCGCGTTCGAATAGAAGCCGAGGTTCTGTCCCTTCGGGGGCCCCTGGCTCGAGTGAAAGTACGGATACGGATCCACGTTGGGCGGCAGAAACAGGCGCCCCGTCAGGTGGGCATCGAACTCTCCCGCTTCCACGCGCTCGGAAAAGGCCGCCCAGTCGAGCAACCGTACGCTCATCTCGACCCCGACCTTTTCGTAGGCACTCCGGAGGATCTCCGCGAGGTTGGCGTCGGTCGAGGAGGCTGCCCGCGCGAGCAGATCGAACGAGGCCTTCTTCCCGTCCTTGCGCCGGATCCCGTTCGGACCGGCCTTCCAGCCGGCGGCGTCGAGAAGGCGCGAGGCCTCGGCCAGATCCTGCGCCGGAGCCTGCACGTCGGACGCGTTTTCTGGAATCCCGGGCGGGTACGGGCCGGACACCAGGGCGGCTCCCTCCGGCGGATAGAGCCGGGCCGCCACCTCCGCACGCGGCCACGTCCGGCTGAGGGCCCGGCGCACGCGCAGATCCTGGAAGAGCGGGTGGCGGCAGTTCCAGACCAGGATCGCTTCCATGAATTGCGGCACCTTCAGAAGACGGTTCCGGGCGTTGAACTCAGGCGAGGTCTGGGCGGCCTTGACGTGGTCGCGCATGACACGGAACTCGTCGAGCTCGCCGCGGAGGCCCGCCTGATAGAACGTGGCGCGGTCGGGGATGATCCGGAAGACGACCTCCGAGAATGCGGCCTCGGAAGGCGAGGCGCCCTCGCGCCGCACGAGGCGGATCTTCTGGTTCGTGTCCCAGGACGCCAGGCGATACGGTCCGCTGCCGACCGGGTGGCGGTCCGTCTCCGCCGGCGTCTTCGCCCGCGCGTAGGCTTTGGCCGAGACGATCGGCAGGGTGAAGGCGAACAGACGCTCGGCGTACGGCTGCGTGAAACGGACCCGAACCGTCTCCGCGTCCGGTGTCTCGATCGACGCCAGGCCGTCGAGGTAGGCGCTCCACGTCGCGGCGTTCACCTTGGGGTCCCGTACGCGCTCGATCGTGAAGCGCACGTCGTCGGACGTGACCCTCGTTCCGTCCTCCCATGTGGCCTTCGGATCCAGCCGAAACGCGTAGACGAGCCCGTCCGGGGAAACCGTCCAGGACCGGGCCAGCGCCGGAGCGGGTCGGCGCTGGGCGTCGATTCCGAGGAGAGGGCGAAACATCAGGGCTTCGACGGTCGTCGCGGCCTCTTCGGTCGTCGTGGTGGGGTCGAGGGTCGTCGCGTCGCCGAAAAGATGCCGCGACAGGGTGGCCGCGGGAGGGACCGGCGGCTCGCGCCGCGCGCATGAGAACGCCGCCAACGCCGCCAGGCCAACGAAACTCCAAGAAAGACGCTTCATCGGCGGGTGCGGAGAGAATAGCATCCCTCGCGATGGCGACCGTCGTCCTCGACATCGAGACCACCGGGGTCGCCTGGGACTCGCTCGACGACGCGCAGAAGACCTATCTCCAGAAGCACGCGCGCACCGACGAAGAGCGCGAGAAGCTGCCGGAGACGATGTCGCTCTGGCCGTTCACGGGCAAGATCATCGTCGTGGCGATGCTCAACCCCGACACGGGACGCGGCCGGATCTGGTACGAGAAGGACGACGGGCGGGCGGAGGAGACCTCGTCCGACGGCCTCTTCACGTTCGTCGGAGATACGGAGCCGGTCTTTCTCGCCGAGTTCTGGAAGGCCATGCGCCGGTTCCACCGGTTCGTGACGTTCAACGGGCGCGGCTTCGACGGCCCGTTCCTGATGCTCCGCAGCGCCGCGCTCGGGGTGGCCGCGACCCGCAACCTCGTCGGCTACCGTTACTCGCTGCGCCCGCACACCGACCTGCTCGAAGCGATTTCGTTCTTCGGGGCCTCGCGCAAGTGGAATCTGGACTTCGCCTGCAAGGCGTTCGGCGTCGACAGTCCCAAGGAACAGGGCATGGACGGCTTCTCCGTCGGCCCGTACTACCGCGCGGGCAGGCTCCGGGAGATCGCGCTTTATTGCCGCCGCGACGTGGAAGCCACCGCCGGTCTGTACCGCAAGCTCGAAAAGACCTTGCTCCCCGCCCTGGAAAACCGCTAGAAATAGGTGCGCTGGGACCCTATGCTACGATGACGGCTAAACCAGAATTGACAGCATCCGAGGCCACGAGGGAGCGCGCCATTTCCCGAAAACCGGCCAACGAACGAGCTTCCGAGCGCATCCGCATCGGCGCGCCTGCGACGCTGAAGTGGGGCGAACAGGAGCTGTCCGGTTTCGTGGAGCTCGTGAACGTCTCGGGGATGTATGTCGCTACGTCGAAAGTGCCCGAGATCGGCGACTACGTCGAGCTCGTCTTCTCCCTGCCCGGCGATCGCCGGAGCTTCCGCGTCCGAGGCAACGTCGTCTTCCTCGAAGAGGGACCGGTCGCCGGGGCGAAGCGCCCCGGCTTCGGCGCTCGCTTCGAACGCCCCCCCGTCACGCTGCTCGACGCGATCCGGAACCTGAACCGGGAGCACTAGCAGCCGGCGAGAACCGACGGCTAGTCCGGCTTGGCCAGGACCAGCCTCATCGTGCTGTAGGAAAACTCGATCGTCGCGTCGACCTCGGTCAAGACTCCCGCGCCTACCGAGGAGATCGTGGCGGGCTGGACGTTCGTCAGCTCCCAGCGGGCGAGGATGTTGTTGACGTTGTCCTTGGCGACGATCGCGACGCTCTTGGAGATGGGGGTGCCGGTGTCCGTGGCGGCGTTCAGCCAGTCCTGCAGCCGGTTGAGCCCTTTCTGGGTCACGGTGATGGCGAGGCGCCGGTTGTCCGGCGAGTAGAGTGTGTTGAGCTGCCGGGAATCGATCTTGGACTGCGGATCGTGGTTGTACTCGATCCGGTAGCCGACGACTCCGGCGGTGAGCACGCCATCCACGAAAAACTGAAAGCTCTGCTCCCGCGGGTCCGGGCCCGTCTGGGCCGAGAGGACGGCGGCGGGCGCGATCGCCAGCAGGATCAACCACATCCGAAGTCGGGGCATTGCGATCCTCCTTTGAACGGGTTGCGAGCCTAGCACGCTCCGCGGGCCCGAGGGTCCGCGGGACTTGAAATGGGCCCGCCGCTAACGGGAGAATGGGTGCTTCGAGACGCGCCGGTCTCTTGCCGGTGAGCGTCTCCACTCTTCTCGGACCGGTGGGGTTCGTTTCGTTTTCCCAAGGAGGTTGCATGAGCCTGAAAGCCAAGGTCGCCATCGTCAGTGTTCTCGTGGCTGGGATTGCCATCGTGGGAGTCAGCACGACGCAGGCGGGCGCCGCCGCCACCTACGACGTCACCGCCGACAGCATCGAAGGCTGCTCCTGTCCGCTCTTCTGCACCTGCTACTTCGGCGCGTCCGCCGACGAGCACCAATGCAAGGCCAACAACGTTTACAAATTCCGCAAGGGAAGCCACTATGGCAACGTGGACCTTTCGGACGCGCTCGTCTGGGTCAATCTGGACCTCGGCGGGGAGTGGCACCACAAGCCGGGCCCCGGCATGCCCACGGAATGGGCGGTCGTGACCTTCGACAAGAAGACCTCGCCGGCGCAGCGCGAGGCCATCGGCAAGGTCCTCGCCATCGTCTTCCCCGTCAAGTGGAAGAAGTTCTCGACCCGAGAAGACGCGATCACCTTCGAGCAGGGCGACAAGACGGCGCACGCGACGATGGCGAGCGGAATGTCCGAGATCTCGCTCGACAAGACCGCGACGAATCGCCCCGACAAGGGTTCGCCGGTCGTCGTCAAGAACCTCCAGTACTGGGGCTCGACCTCTAACGAGGGCTTCGTGCTGGCGCCTTCGAAGCATCACTTCAACGGCGCCGACGGGAACCCGAAGTACTCCTACGAGGGCGTCAACGGCTTCACGATCGCCTGGACCGCGAAGGGCGAGATCCCGCCCGAGTCCCAAAAGTCGGGCACGAAGTAGACCGGAGCGCGCGTCGGTTCGTCGAGGCGGGCGGGCAGCCGCCCGCCTTTCGTTTGCGCCGGTTACAATCGCGCGAGGGGGATCGCATGACGCCCGACGACATCGCTCCGGAGTTCCGGTCCCAGCCCAAGGACTACACGAAGCCGGCGGCAATCGAGGGTGTGCGCGTCCTGCGCCTCAAGCGCTTCACCGACGATCGCGGTTTCTTCATGGAGATCTTCCGCGCGAAGGCCAACCACCCCGAGAGCCGCGAGCTCGCGGAGTTCTTCGCCGGCGTCCTGATCGCCCAGGCCAACTACTCGATCGTGGACGCGGAGGGACACATCAAGGGACTCCACTACCACCTGAAGCAGGACGACGTCTGGTTCGTGCCGCCGCCGTCGAAGGCGAAGTTCGTCCTCTTCGACGTGCGCAAGAGCTCGCCGACCTTCGGCAAGACCCAGGCCCTCGTGGCCGGCGGCGGCCAGGATCTCCTGGTCCGCATCCCGGCGGGCGTGGCGCACGGCTACCGCCCGTTGACGAACCCGTGCGCTCTCTTGTACTTCGTCACGCAGACCTTCGACCCGGCAGCTCCCGATGAGCTCCGGATCCCCTGGGATCATCCGGCCGTCAAGAGCCTCTGGGACGTCCCCAACGGGTAGACCTACCCGGCGCCCGCGAGCTCTCGCATCGCCTCCTCGGGCAGGCCGTAACGCACCCAGTCTTCCTGGGGCCCGGCGCCGAGCGAGCGATAGAACCGGATCGCGTTGACGTTCCAGTCGAGGACGGCCAATTCGATTCGCATGACCTTGCGCTCCACGCCCTCGCGCGCGAGCGCCCGCATGAGCGCCCCGCCGACGCCTCGCGAGCGCGCGCGGCCGCTGACGACGAGGTCTTCCAGAAAGAGAAAGGGCCGGGCGCGAAACGACGACCCGAGGCCCTCCCAGAAGATCGCCATCCCTTCGATACGACCGTCGAGCTCGGCGACGAATGCCTCGATCCGTTTCTGGTCGAAGATCCAGCTCCGGAGTCGCGCCGCTTCGGCGTCGTCCGGCTCGGGGAGCTTCTCGAAGCGCGCGAGCTCCCGGTCGAGCTCGGCCATTCGGGGCCAGTCCTCGCGCAGAGCCCGGCGGACGCGGACCTCGCCGGCCGTGGATGCAGTCACTTCGTCGCCGCGATGCGCAGGAAATCGACGCGGGCGAGGAGCTTGAGGGCCTGGTCGCGGTCCACGTTGGCGCCCTGGGCGAGGACCAGGCGGGACGGCAGCACCACGACCGTGACCAGCGTCGTCGGATTCCCGCTCGAGCGGTCGGTCACGGCGAAGGCCGGCAGGCCCGCGACCTTGACCTCCTTGGCCTCGACGCTCGGAACCTTGGCTGACTCGGCGACCGCCCTGCGGATCTCGGGCTCGAGGTTCTTGTCCTTCCCGTAGTCCTGGACGACGAGCCGGAACTGCCGGGTCACGGTCGGGCTCTCGATTCTCTGGAAAAAGCGCGAGACCTCGGTGAAGACTCCCATGTCGTTCTCGTCGGTGTCGGGCAGGGGATCGGTTGGCGCCGCCTGGTACCCCGGCAGCTCTTTGGGCAAGCCGTCGCGCAACGACAGGGGCCACGCGGTCTTGCGCTCCGCCGGCTGCTCCCCCGCGGAGGGAATCGTCGCGGCCAGGAAGGCCGCCGTCAGCAGGACGCGCACTTCCTGAAAAGAATAGCAGCAACTGTTGCTAGACTTTGGAACAGCCGAACCTTCGGACAGTGGACGAAAAAGAACGGGCGCGTATCCGCGTGTACCTGAACGACCCGGCGGGCCGCGGGGAGCAGCTCGTCGCCGCCGATCCCCCGCTCGAAACGGAACGCGGACCCTGGGGCTTTCGCGTCGAGGGCCGCGCGCCCGAGCCGCGCGCGTACGCGCCGGACACGCGGGAATTTCTCTACTGGCAGCTTTCCTCGGCCCTCGAGCGCGGAAAGCGGCTGTGGAGCGAGCGTCTGCCCTTCGGGGAGTGGATTCCGGGGCCGGTGCTGCCGGCGGTCCCCGCGGCGGGCACCGACCTGAACGCCTTCTACGACCGCCAGGCGCTGCGCTTCTTCCGCGACGTGGACCGCAAGACCGGCCGGCTCGTCCAGGCCGGCGACAGCCCCGACGTCGTCACACACGAGCAGGGTCACGCGATCCTCGATGCCGCGCGCCCGGACCTCTGGGATGCGCCCCACTTCGAAGTCGCCGCGTTTCACGAGGCCTTTGGCGACCTCGCGGCGATCCTGGTCGCGCTCGCCGAGCCGGCCCTCGCCGAGAGCGTGTTCGCCGAGACCAGGGGCGACCCCTCGCGGTCGAACCTCGTGTCGAGGCTGGCCGAGGAACTCGGCGCGGCGGTCAGAAATCGCTACGGTCCGGACGCCGCGCTGCCGCGGGCGCTTCGGGACGCAGTCAACGAGTTCCTGTACGTGGACCCGGCCACGCTTCCCGACGAGGCCCCGGCGCGCGCGCTCTCGGCCGAGCCGCACTCCTTCTGCCGCGTGATGACGGGCGGGCTCTGGGACGTGCTGGTCGTCCTCTTTCACTCGAGCTCCTTCCCGACTCCGGCCGCTTCGTTGGGCGCCGCCGCGGCGTCCCTCTCGCGTCATGCCGTCGCGGCCGCCGAGACGGCGCCTTCGGGCGCGGATTTCTTGGGGCGGGTCGCGCGTCGGA
>JBASRI010000708.1:0-2148 GCA_049273755.1 Thermoanaerobaculia bacterium | reverse complement strand
GGCTCGGGTCGGGCCAGCTCGAGGCCGCGCTCGAGGATCCGGTCGCGGGGGCCCTCTTCGCCGGGGAACACGATCACCCGCTCGTCGGGCGAGAGCCCTTTGCCTCCGAGAACCTGCCCCGAGGGGGAGACATAGCGGCCAACGGTCATGAACAGCATGCCGCCTTCTTCGGTCGGGACGCTGCGCTGCACGATGCCCATCCCTACGGTGGTCTCGCCGACCGTCGTCGCCTTGCCCCGGTCGTGCAGGGCCGCCGCCAGGACCTCGGCGGGGCCGGCCGTGGAATCGTCCACCAGGACCACGGTGCGGCCCTTCCACACGGGTTCGCCCTGCGCCTCGAGCGGCTTGCCGGCGACCTTGCGGGACTGGACGGTCGCGACGGTGCCTTTGCCCAGGAAGAGCGCCGCCACCGGGACCGCGTCGGTAGCCTCGCCGCCGATCGAGCCCCGCAGGTCGAGCACGAGGACGCTGCCGATCGAGCGCTTGGCCGCTTCATCGAGAATCGTCTTCACGGCAGGCGCGGTCGCGGGCGTGAAGGACGGGATCTTGAGAACCGCCACGTCGCGCTCCCACGAGACCGACGGCCCCGGCGCATCGAAGCGTCCCCGGGTCACCGGAATCGTCAGCTTCTTCTCGTCCCCGCCCCGGAAGAGGCCAAGCTCGAGCGAGGAGCCCTCGGGACCCTCCAGCGCCGCCTTGACCTTCCAGTAAGGAGCGTTGCGAAGCGTCTTCCCGTCCACCGAGTCGATCAGGTCCCCCGACTTGACACCCGCCTTCTCGGCCGGAGAGCCCGGCAGCGGCCCGACGACGTAGGGATAGCCGCCGCGGCGCGCGAAAACGATCCCGGGGCCCGACGAAGCCGACGCCTGCTGAGCGCGGTACGCCGCCATGGCGGACGCGGGCACGTAGTACGAGAAGGGATCCAACGCATCGGACATCCCGTCGTAGGCGCCTTCGAGCAGAGTCTTCGGATCGGTGGGCTCGACGTAGTTCGAGCGCGTCAGCGAGAACACTTCCGAGAAAATCGACAGCGCTCGCGTGGCGGGATCGCGGCCGGCCCCCTCGGGTCCCGCGACCGCCCGGAGCGACAGGAGAGCCCCCAGAGAAATCAGGACGAACAGCAGGCGAGAGCGGTTGGACTTCATCGTGGGGATGGTAACACCGGCGTCCCGGGCCCTCATTCCGGATCCGCGTCCAACGTCTCAGGTCTCAAGTCTCAAGTCTCAAGTCGGGGCCCCACCTGAGACCTGGGACCTGAGACTTGAGACCTTTTAGCGCAGCCACGCGATCGGGTCGCTCGCCTTCTGACGGTCCCGCACCTCGAAGTAGAGGCCGGGCTCGTCGCGGCCGGGTCCGTAACCGGCGACACCGACCTCGGTCCCGACCTGAACGGGGACGCCCGGACGCACCGAAACGCCCTGCAACCAGGCGTAGAGCGTCAGCATCCCGTCGCCATGGTCCAGGATGACGAGGTTGCCGTATTCGGCTAGCCACTGCGCGTACACGGCCTTGCCCGCGTAGACCGCGCGCACGGGAGTGCCGAGCGGTAAAGCGAGCGACACGCCGTTGGACACGGTCCACGTGTCGAACTTCGGGTGCCGGTGCCGGCCGAAGGTCTCCACGATCGTGCCGCGGGCCGGCCAGTCGAGAACGCCTTTCCACGGACGGATTCCTCCGGAGGGCGCGATCGGCTCCTGGCCCTCGCTCTGGCGCGAGAGCGTCTCGAGCAGCCGCTCCAGCCGCGCAGCCTTGTCCGAGAGAGCCGAGACCTCGCGGCGGCGCGATGCGGCCTCGCTCTGTTCGCGGCGCAGCAGCCGCTCCCGCTCGGTCTTCAGCGACGCGACGCGCATTTCCTCCTGGCGGCTGCGCACGTAGAGACGGTCGATCTCGGTCTTGAGCGCCTGCTCGCGCGCGAGGTCCGACTGCAGCCGCGCTTCCGAGTCGCGGTGCTGCCGCAGGAGCCTCCCGTCGCGCCGCGCGAGGCTGTCGAGCCGCTCCACCGAGTCGAGGAACGCCGGCACGTCGCGCGCCTCGAGCAGGACACGGAAGTACCCGAACCGCCCGAAGCGCTGGAGCAGGCGCGCCCGCGCCAACAGCGTCTGCCGCGACCCCGCGGTGGCCTCGGACGCGGCCGCCCGGTCCAGCGAG
>JBASRI010000195.1:0-3272 GCA_049273755.1 Thermoanaerobaculia bacterium | reverse complement strand
AAGATGCTCGCCGGCGAAGTGCGCACCGTCACCGACGTCGCCAGCGGCTCGCCCGGCAGCGCGCTGTCCCGGGCCGCCGTGGGTCTGCACGGCGGACTCCCCAATGGCTGGGAGTACGGCATCAGCGGCGACTACGCGACGCTCGGAAACCGCGACGCGCCGGGCGAAACGACGACGGGCAACGCCGCCGGACTGGCCCTGGACGTCTCGCCGACCGAGGCCCAGCGTTTGCGTCTTTCGACGCGGCGCAACACACTCTCCTTCGGCGACAGTCCCGCGAGTCTGCAGTCGCACGCCGTCTCGTGGAGCCGCGGCGCCGAAGAGGGGTTCGTGGAGTCGGTGGCCGCGCGCTACGTCGAGGAGACCAACCTCTACCGCGCGACGGCGCTCGGCACGACGATCTTCCCGCTCGCGTCCCGCACCTGGGAGGTCAACGGGCGCTACGGACGTCCGGCCTCGGACACGCCGGGGGTCGCCGTCTCGATGACCTATCGCCACCGCGAGGCCAGCGTGGGACCCTCGGGAGTGGGCGCGCAGGGCGTGTTCTTCCAATCCGCCCCGGACGCCGACCTGGCGGTTTCGACCTCGGTGCGCGTGGGCGAGCGCGGCGAGATCGAGGGCGGCATGGTCGGCCGCTATCTCGGAAGCGGCGGGAGCGCCTACGGCATCGCCCCCGCGGTGACGGCGCGCTACAACGTTGGCGGGTCGACGGTCTACGTGCGCGGCCTCTATCGGGTCGCCGGCTCCACGGAGGGCTCGCCGACCGTGATGCCGCGGGTCGGGTCGATCGAGGACAACCAGGAGCCTGCGGCGACGCGGGCCTTCGCGGCCGGAATTCAGTACAAGGCGGGCCGCGACACGGCCCTGCACTTCGAGGCTTCGGAACAGCGCATGGGCGAGCTCGTCCGGGCGTTCTTCGAGGGCGATTTCCTGACGGACTTCGACAGCGTGTACCTGCTCGACGGCAACTCCGTCCGGCAATACAAGGCCACGCTCGAGCACCGTCTGACCGACACGCTCTCGGGCAGCGTCTCCGTGCGATACGGCTCGATCGACGGCGACGTCGCCCCTCAGAGCGCCGCCGCGTACGGCATCGAGAAGAACACCGGCAGGTTCTGGTCGGCGCGGGCCGCCGTCGAGGTTCTGCCGACGCGGACCGGGGTCGCCGTCGTCGTGCGCGGGATCCGTCAGGACCTGCAGACGCCGGCTGCCCTCCTCGCCAACGACTCCGACAAGCTCGCCCTCTCGGTGGCCCAGGATCTCTCGGTGATCGGCCTGACGCCCTTCGGCGCCGACTGGAAGCTTCTGCTCGCGTTAGAGCATGCCCACGGCGCGGCGATCTCGGATCGGCAGGACGAGGCCGCAACCGCCAACCGCCTCATGGGCGGCGTGGCGGTGTCGTTTTGACCCGCGGAGCGTAGCCTTCGCGGGTCATCCCGAGGGCCGCAGGCCCGAGGGATCCCTTTACCAGCCGCACTGGACCTCAAAAGGGATCCCTCGCTCCGCTCGGGATGACACCGGTAGTGGGTCAGACACCCCATCCAAAAGTTTTTTGGACTATATTCAAATCCTTGGTTTTCGAACCCTAGTAGATTCTTGGTGCCGCTCTGAGCTACTGAAAATGAATGACTTAGCGAACGACACGGCCGCTTCGCGAGTGGCATTCGGATTGCTGAATCGCAGGTCGTGAACCGAATGAAAAAGCGAGCGGCGATCGCCGCAATGGCGCTGGCGACGATCGGGACCGTCGGTCTCGCTTTCGTCTCGTTCGCTCGCAAGGTGGACAGCTTCTCGACCGCCGGCTTCACCTACGACCGCGACGGCGGCGCGCTCGTGCTTCGCTCGGTCGATCTGGGCGGCGCGGCGGCCCGGGCCGGCCTCAAGAGCGGCGACCGGATCCTGCTGGCCGACGGCCAGACCGCGTCGTCTCTCTCGCATCCGGAAAAACAGCTCGCCCGCAAGCCCTTCCCCCACCGCCTCGTCGTCATCACCGGAGGCGAAGTCCGCGGCGTCTCCCTCTCCTCGCCGTCCGTGCGCTTCGACGCGACCTACCTCTTCCTCGCCTTCGTCGGCTTCCTGTACCTGTTCATCGGCCTCTTCACGGTGGCGCGCGAACGCAGCACCCCCGCGGTCGTTTTCTGGGCGCTCTGCCTGACCTCCTTCGGCGTCTACGTGCTGACACCGGCGGGTCCCCACGACACGTTCTGGAGGATCTTCTGGATCGCCGAGGACGTCTGCCGCGCCCTCCTGCCCGCGCTGCTCCTGCACTTCTTCCTGATCTTCCCGCGCCCCATCCGGATGCGGCGCGTGGTGCCCGTGCTGTACCTGCCGGCCCTGGCCTATGCCGCTACCGAGCTGGCGATGCTCGGGGCCCGGCCCTCGCCGACCGCCGCCGCGCTTCTGGAAGCGGCGACCCGTTTCTGGTTCTTCTACTTCGCCGCCTACGTCGCGGCTGTCCTGGCGCGCCTGATCGATCTGCTGCGGCACCCGCGCGAAGACGCGGAGTCCGAGAAGCAGGTCCGCTGGATCGCGCTCGGCGTGATCGTGGGGCTGGCGCCGTTCCTGATCCTCTCGGCGCTGCCCCGCGCCTTCGGCCTCGAGTCGCCGCTGCTGTCGACGGTCGCCGTGGTGCCCCTGGTCCTGATCCCGCTCGCCTTCGCCTACGCAATCCTCAAGTGGCGCCTCTGGGACGTCGAGATCTTCGTCCGCGAGGCGATCGCGACGACGGGCGCGGTGCTGCTGGGGGGCATGACCTTCGTGCTCTTGAACTCGCTTCTGGACCGCACGCTCGGGGACATGGCAACCGCCGGCAAGAACGTCGTCGCCTTCGGCTCGGGCCTGATCCTGGCCTCGCTGCTGGTTCCGGTCAAGAAGCGCATCACCGATGTGCTCGAGCGCATCCAGTACCACGACACCTACCGCGCCCGCCGGGCCCTGCTCGACATCGCGCGCGACTTCGCCGTCCCGCGCCCGCGCGAGGAAGTCGTGCGCGCCATCGTGCACCGCGTGGAGGAGGCCCTGCGCGCCGTCCCCTGCTCTCTCTTTCTCTTCGACGGACCGGGGGGCGACCCCGACGCCGCCGCCCTGGCCGGGGCCCTCGGCAACGAGGAGTGCCTTCGGCTGCGCGGGACGGCCTTCGGAACGGCTCCCCTGCCGGCGCTCCTGCGCCTGCACGCCCTGGGCTACCGCGTTTTCTTCGCGATGCGGTGCGGCGGCGAGCTGGTCGGAGCGCTCGGCGTCGGCCACAAGGACGGCCGCGTACCGCTTTCTTC
>JBASRI010000705.1:0-3423 GCA_049273755.1 Thermoanaerobaculia bacterium | reverse complement strand
GGCGAGCGCCGCGCACGATTCGTTTCACGCGGGGCGGCCCGTCGAAGGGGCTCGGGCGGACACCTTCGCCGACGGGCTCGCGACCCGCAGCGTCTACGCGATGACCTTCGAGGCGCTGCGCGACGGTCTCGCCGGCTTCGTGACCGTCGAGGAGGGGGAGATCGCGGAGGCCGTGCGGATTCTCCTCCGAACCACCCACAACCTCGCCGAGGGCGCTGGCGCTGCGGGCCTGGCGGGCCTCCTGCGGCTGCGTCCGCAGCTCTCTGGCAGGAAAGTTGCTGTCATCGTCTCTGGTGGAAACATCGACGGCTCGACCCTCCGCCGGGTTCTGGAGCGCGAGATCTAGCGCGCTGTCCGGCGTCATCCTCGAGGGCGCGCCGCTCGTCCAATCGAGGGGGGTATGGAGATGAAACACGGCTCGACGATCGCCTGCCTGGTCCTGTCCGCGGCCCTACTCGCAACGCCCGCCTTCGCGGCCCCGCGTGTCTACGTCAGAGTGGCGCCTCCGGCGCCGAGAGCGGAGATCCGGATCGCGGCGCCCGGGGCCGGTTACGTGTGGGTGGGAGGATTCCACCGCTGGGACGGCGCGGCCTACGTGTGGGTGCCGGGCCGCTGGGTTCTGCCACCCCGACCGCGGGCGGTCTACGTGGCCGGGCACTGGAGGCATGCGCGGCACGGCTGGTTCTGGGTCGAAGGACACTGGAAATGAAGATCGCGCTCCAACGCTTGCTGATGGGCGCCGCCGCGGTGGCGATGCTGACGGCGTGTCCGCCGCCTCCTCCGGGCGCCGTCTACGTGCGGCTCGAGCCGCCGCCGCCGCCGGTCGAAGTCGTCGGCGTCGCGCCGGGCGCCGCCTACGTCTGGGTCAAGGGCTATTACCGCTGGGACGGCGGCGCGTACGTTTGGATGCCGGGTGGTTGGCAGCGGCCGCCGCGCCCGGACGCGGTCTGGGTCGCAGGACACTGGAAGCACACGCGGCACGGCTGGTTCTTGGTCGAGGGGCATTGGCGCTGACGCCCGGGCCCACCCTCAGTGGAGCGTCAGGATCATCAGCGTCCGGTCGTCTTCGGGCGGGCGGCCTCCGGTGTGCGCCGCCACGGCGGCGAGCAGCGCCGCGCGGAGAGCGGCCGCCCCTTGCGCCGCGTGCTCCCGGAGCACCGCCTCGAAGCGCTCGAAGCCGAAGGGTTCTTCGCCGCCGTCCAGGGCCTCGATGAAGCCGTCGGTATAGAAGACGAGCAGGTCTCCCGCCTCGAACGGGAATTCCTTCTCGGGAAAGCTGCGGCCGGGGAAAAGACCCAGGGGAAGCGCCGGAAGCGAGAGGGCCTCGACCCCTCCTGAGGCGACGCGGTAGGGAGGCAGCTGCCCGGCGTTGGTCAGGAGGCCGCGGCGGCGGGTCGAGTCGTAGGCGAGCATCGCGAGCGTCATGTAGTGGCGGGGCTCCGTCGAGCGGTAGATCAGGTCGTTCAGCCGCGCGAAGAGCTCCGCGCCGCCGTGGCCCGTCTCGACCAGGGTCGCGAGGGCGGCCTTGACCATCGCGACGAGGAGGCCCGTCGGCAGGCCGTGCCCCGAGACGTCGCCCAGCGCCACGACCGTCCTGCCGTCGGGCGCCGGGATGTAGTCGTAGTAGTCGCCGCCGATTTCGTCGGCCGGCTCGAAGTGGACGTGCACATCGAGTCCGCCGAGCGAGGCTATGGGCGACGGAAGGAGCTTGCGCTGGATCGTGCGGGCCACGGCGATCTCGCTCTCGAGGCGCTGCTTCGCCGCGGTCTCCGCCAGCAGCCTCTGGATCGAGGCCGCCATGCCGTCGAAGGAGCGGGCGAGGTCGCCGAGCTGGTCCCGCGACTTCGACTGGATCCGCACGGAGAAGTCGCCCTGCGCCACGGCTCGTGTGGCGCGCGTGAGCTTGTTGACGTTGCGCGCGATCGAGCCGGCGAGGACGAACGCGATCGTGAGCGCGGCGAGGTAGACCAGTAGCAGGAGGCCCCCGACGAGGACGAACGCGACCTGGAAGACCCGCCCGATCTCCGCCACGCCCTGCTCGAAGACCTGGTTCGTGACGACCCGAGGCGAGGCGCGGGCGGAGAGGATTGCCACGTTCTCACCCGTCTCGGCCTTTTCGCCGACCGCATTGGCCACGGTCTCCAGGTAGTAGGCGCGGACCCACTCGCTGCTCCAGATCCCTTTGCCGGCCGGTGGGGCGTTGCGAGGCCGGCGCGAGACGCTCTTTCCGGAATCGACGTCGGCGATGCGCAGTCCCGGCGCCTGGGTTCCCTTGGACGTTTCGATGTGGAGGCCTTTCTCGTCGCGCATGGCCACCTGAAGCTCGACGGAGACGTCGTAACCCGTGCGGTCGGCGAGCTCCTGGACCCACGGCGCGTTCGGATCGTTCAGGTCGAGCAGCCGTGCGGCCCGGGCCCCCTTCTCCGGCACGGCGAACCAGACGTGGTCTGCCTCGGCCAGGAACCCCGGCCGCGTCAACGCTCCGACCCACGTCGCCTTGTCGCCGGGCTTGAGCCACGCGACGTCCGAGGACTCGATGCGCCCGGCCGAGTTCGAGCGAACGCGGGGCAAAGACGGCCGCTCCGTGACGGCCGCCTCGCCCACGGCCGTGATCTCTCGCCGCAGCCGATTGGCCATGAACTGGTGGGCCAGGATGTAGGAAGAGAGCAGGAGCAGCGTCGCCAGCAGCGGGATTGGCACGATGCCGATCAGAAAGTAGGAGAAGGCCAGCCGCAGCGTGGTCCTGCGCACGATGACGCGGAACGCAACGGCCGTCGCGCGCCAGAGAAGGACGAGGAGCGCGCTGACGGCGAGCGCGACCAGGCCGGCGCTCCAGCAACCCTCCTCGACGTGGGAGAGATCCAGTACAGTCTTCGCGCCCGACGCGAGCACGAAGACCCCGAGCCAGATCCGAGTCGATTTTCGGAGGGCCACGGCGGCCGTATTGTAATGACGGACCGCGGAGCGTTCCGCTACAATGGGTCGGGACGTGAGGTTTCTCCGGCAAGCGGCGCTGCTTCTCCCTTCGGCCTTCCTCCTCGACGTCCTGATCTTTCTGCTGACACATGGCCGCCAGGATCCCGGCTTCGGGACATACCCGTTTTTTCAGGAGTGGTTCGGGGACGCCGCGGCCGCGCGCCCCCCGGAGACCCGCTTCGTCCAGCAGGCTCTGCTTTTCTTCCTCCCGGCGTACGCGCTGGCCCTGCTCTTCCTGCTCGGGATCGCCCTGGCCGAACGCATCCTCTTCGGCGCGCGCCCCAAGCGGGCGGGCTCGGCCTTCGGATCCGCGTTCGCCGCGGTCTATCCGATCCTGTTTCTCGTGGCCACGGGCGCGACGATGTGGTTCGGCGAGCGCATGGCGCTCGCGCAGGCGCCCGGCACGCTGGTCGCACCGCTGCTGGCCGCCGCGGCCCCGTTTGCGGG
>JBASRI010000704.1:0-5987 GCA_049273755.1 Thermoanaerobaculia bacterium | reverse complement strand
CGCTGGGACAGTCCTAGTGGGGCCCCTTCCGAGCGCTCTGATCGAACCGGTACGCGGTCACGTCGATGAACACATCCGCGACGAACGGGAGCGTATGCCGGATCCGGTGATCGAGCTCATCCATCGCACGGGTGAGCTGCTCGATGTCCAGGGTCGCCAAGGGACGAACCTTGGCCAGGACGATCACTTCTTCGGGCCCCGTGTACATCGCCCGAAGCAACACGACTTCCTCGACCGCCGCATCCTTCTCGACGATCGCCCGCAGCGCCGCGAACTGCGGAGCGGGGATTGACCGCCCCACCAGGAAATCCGCGAACGGACGGGCCAACCCAAATGCCGTGCCTGCGAGCAGCAGCCCGATGAGGAGCGACGCGAGAGAATCCGGGACGCTCGAACCGGTGATCTTGGTGAGGAGCAGGCCGCCCGCGGCCAGGCAGAGACCGATGAGCCCGGCGCTGTCCTCGACGAGGACCGCACGCACCACGGGATCGCTCGCCCGGACGAGATAGCGCCACACCGTGAGCCTGTAGTCCTTGGCCTGCCGCCGTGCCTGCCGCAGGCCCTGCAGCCAGGACGTTCCGTCCGCCACGAACGAGATCGCGAGAACGATCCACGCCGCCAAGCCGCCGGCGACGGGGTGGCGCGCCTTGAGCTCCGAGATCGCGATGGCGATGGACAGGCAGCCGCCGATCAAAAACGACGCGATCGCCGCCATGAAGGCCCAGAGGAATCGCTCCCGGGCGTGCCCGAAGGGATGGGTGTCGTCCGGGGGCTGGCGGGCGCGGTACAGACCGACGGCGAGGAACACCTCGTTCACGGAGTCGGCCGCGGAATGCGCGGCCTCGGCGAGCATGCCGCTGGACCCGGACACGAGCCCGGCGATCAGTTTCGCGATGCCGATGACGATGTTGGCGAGGAGCGCGATGACGATGGTACGAGGGCTTTCGCCCTCCGCGACTCTCCGCAGAGCGGTGGCCGAGCGGCGTAGGGGAAGGATTCGCAAGCCGGTCTCGCCTCCAGCTCGTTGGAGCGTCTATCGGATGGCGACGCAGTCGAGGTCGTTTGCGAATGCCATGGGGCCCGAGTATCGCCTCTTGATCTCAGATTGCGTCTGGTCCTCCTTCCCCAATGTCCGCAGCATCCGATGAGACAACACCAGGTTCTTGACATGGGCGTCGTGGGCGAGCTGTCCGATGACGGACGGAGGCATGTGCAGCCGCCTCTCGAGTCCGGTCGCGCCTTCCGGCACGGCGTTGTGTGCGACGAGCAGATCGGCGTTCGCGGCCAATCGCGTGAGTCCTTCACCCTCGCCGTTGGTGTCTCCGCTGAACACGATGGCCTTGCCGCCGATTTCGACGCGCCATGCGAGCGCCGGAACCCCGCCATGAACGACGCGCACCGCGCTCACCGCAAGATCGCCGCTGCGAAATACCGCCACAGGGGTTGAAGCGGCCATCACGATGTGGGGCTGCATTTTGTAGCTGCCTTCCTGTTCGGGCGCCAAGAGCTCGCTGAGATACCGATAGGCGCCGCGCTTCTCACCGAAGAGATCGGAGACGAACTCGGTCGTCGAGGGCATGAAGTCGTTTCCCGGCGGGCCGTAGATCGGCAGGGGGCGTTTGCGGTCCTCGAACCAGGAGGACTTGATCAGCGCGGGAAAGTCGCCGCTGTGATCGACATGGAAGTGAGTGAACAGGAGCGCGTCCAGCTGCGACATTTGCGCCCCGCTCTCTCCGAATCGGAGGGCACTGCCGCCGCCCGCGTCGACGAGGATCCGTGCCCGCCCGTCTTGCCACACGAGATAGCTGCTCGAAGCGCGCTTGTCCTGCAGCTCGGGTCCGCCTGAGCCCAGCACCTGCGCCGCCACTCCCTGCGCCCCGCAGGATTGCGCAGCGGCGGATCGCCAGGCGGTGCAGGTCAGCAATAAGCCGACGAGAAATCGCCTCATCACTTGATCTCCAGCGACGCGATCTCCTCACCGTCCAGTCGGAAGATGTGCTCGAGCAAGAGAGGACTCTTCCTCGACTCCGCAGCGAAATCGTCGGTAACCGGTTTCGGCAGTGTCAGAGGCCTCGGCATGCGTCATCGCTCCCGGTGCGTCGAAAGATCAGAAACTCTCTGCCCGACCTACCTGCCAAGTCAACCAGTCAAGACTGGCTCGGCGGGGCTTTCCTCCCGGTAGCCGGCCCCCCTCTCCCTGGTCCCCTCGACCTTACTGCCTTCTTAGGGTGAGAATCCCAGGACTCGTTGGGCGCCTATTTCGTACTAGGAGGTTCCCGAGCAATGCCGACAACCGGTGCTTTCGCCGCCAAATCCGATTCGCGACCCGCGAGCCGCCGCGCAGGGCTCCTGGCCGACCGCATCGAGGAAGGAGCCGCCAGGCTGGCCGCCTACGTGGAAAGACTTTCGGAAGCGCAATGGCGCCAGCCGATCAGCGCCACGGACCGCCGCACCGTCGGGGTCGTCGTCCACCACGTCGCCTTCGTCTATCCGATCGAGATCGAGGCCGCCCGAGCCATCGCGAGCGGTAAGGCGGTCGAGACGGCGTGGACGGCCATCGCGGAGCTCAACGCCAAACATGCCGGCGCCAACGCGGACGTCACCAAGGCCGCGGCGCTCGAGATCCTCGCCAGGAACAGCCGCGAGGCGGCCGCCGCCGTACGTGTCTTCACGGACGAAGAACTCGATCGCGCGGCGCCGTTCGGGCTGAGCGACGGCGCGCCTGTCACCGCGCAGTACGTCATCGAGGACCACGCGCTGCGCCACGCGTGGCATCACCTGGCGAAGATCCGGGAAGCCGTCGGTCGGTCCTGACAAAGGTCAGTCTGCGATGGCCGGATGTCGACCGGATGCGCCAGGTGCGGGATCTCCTCCAGACAGGCGTCGTTACGAACATCGGAGCCCGGGAGTTCTAGCATTTCCGTAGATGAAAGACCCTCCCCGAACGGCTCGTGGGAGGGCCCTGTGGAAGTCTGGATGGCCGCGACTTCGGCCGATCCCGGGCGCGGCGAAAACCCACAGGGTGTCCGTTGCGTATCCAGGTTCGGGATCCTTGCCGCTTCCTCAGGATGACGGACTGGAGCGACGGATCACCACGGGCCCCGAGGGTAGGTGATGAGAGTCATGGGAAACCCGCGAATGCGACTCTTCGTGTCGGCTTCCTTTCTCGTGAGCGCAGCCAGTCTCGGACAGAACGCCGCTGCTCCGCCGTCTCCGCCCACGATCGCCTCCCTCGTGGACGGCCAGATCAGCGGCATCGAGAAGCAGATCGTGGCAGCCGCCGAAGCCATGCCGGAAGGCAAGTTCGACTTCTCGCCGGAGAGCCTGAACATCCCGGGCAGCGACTACAAGGGTGTGCGCACGTTCGCGTTGCAGGTCAAGCACGTGGCCGCTTCCAACTACGTTCTCTGGTCGGCGCTCACCGGCGACGAGATCCCGGAAGACTTCAAGGGCGGAAACGGTCCGGAGGCGTACAAGTCCAAGGCGGACATCCTCAAGTTCCTGCGGGACTCGTTCGCGCTCGGCCACAGGGCCGCCGCGACGTTGACGACCGAGAACATGCTTCAGACCGTGGAACACCTGAAGTCGACCCGGCTGCATCGGGCCACCTTCGCCGTCGCCCACGCGTTCGACCATTACGGTCAGATGGTGGAGTACCTGCGGATGAACGGCATCGTGCCGCCGTCCACACGGAGCGAGGGAGGGCGGGGCGATCCGGCGGCATTGGCCCGAGTCGTCGACCTGACGACAGCCGACGGCGTCGTCCTGAAGGCGAGCTACTTCGCGGCGGGCAAGCCGGGCCCCGGCGTCCTGCTCATCCATCAGGGCAACCGCGACCGACGGGCTTGGTCCGATCTCGCGGCGCGCCTCGCGGCCGCCGGGATTCACGTCCTGACCTTCGATCGGCGCGGCTTCGGCGATAGCGGCGGCACGCCGCACGAGAAGTGGACGTCGAAGGAGCGATCGGAGGCGCGCAAGGCCTGGCCCGGCGACGTCGACGCGGCGTGGCAGTCCCTGATCTCGCAGCCCGGCGTCGCGCGGGACCTCATCGGAATCGGCGGCGCCGGGGCCGACGGGGTCGGGAATTCCGTGACCGCGGCTCGGCGGCATCCCGGCGAGGTGAAGTCTCTCGTGCTTCTGTCCGGGCAGACCGACCTCGCGGGGCGGCAGTTTCTGCAGAGCGCGTCGCAGCTGCCGGTGCTCTTCGGCGTTGCGAACGACGACGAATACCCGCCCACTCAGGACGTCATGGAATGGACCTACAGCATCTGCGCCGGCCCCGGCCGAAAGTTCGTGCACTACGGCGGGACGAGGCCGCCCTGGCTCGGGTTCGAAGATCGCGAGGGAATCCCGGTCACCGGAGGCCACGGCACGGACATGTTCCAGCGCCATCCGGAGCTGTTGGGAACCCTGTCCGACTGGTTCGTCATGACGCTGATCCGGACGCCGGGGAGAGCGCAGATCGACGAGACCGCGGCGGCGCTGCCGTCGACCCCGATCCTCAAGGAGCTCGAGACGCCCGGCGGCGTCGCCCGGGTCACCCGGAAGCTCGCCGACGCTCGGCGGAAGGATCCGAACGCGCAGTTGTGGCCGGAGATCGTCGTCTCGATCATGGGCTACGACCACATGGCCGCGGGCGAGACGAAGCTTGCGGTCGAGTTGATGAAGGTGAACGTCCTCGCCTATCCGGAGTCGGCGGACGCGCACGACAGCCTCTCCGACGCGTATCTGGCGGACGGACAGAAGGAGCTTGCGCGGGAGAACGCGGAGAAGGCGCTGGCGCTCCTGCCGTCGGACACGGCGGACTCGGAGACGCGGCGCGAGGAGATTCGGGACAGTGCGCAGGCGAAGTTGAAGCAGCTTGGCCGGTCGTAGGGGCGAGGCTCGACTCGTGTCATCCCGAGCGATACGAGGGATCCCGTACTCGGCTGGCCCTGAGCCGCGGCAAGAAATCGTCGCCGACCACTTCTGAGAAACAGTCCCGGGTACGAGGTCACGTCCCCCGTGACCAGGATCTTTTCGGTCGGAAGGTAGAGCACGGTGGACCCTCGGGCGTCGCCGAGGCCGACCGGTCCAGCGCCGACGATCAGGATATCGAGGTCTATCGGGGCGGCGGGCATGAGCAACTTTTTATGGTCAGGACTGACCCGCGATCGCCGCACGGACCTGCCGGGCGAAGCCGGCGACCGTGAAGTCGGGGCTCACGCCTTCGACCAGGATCAGATCGCTAATCGCGTTGTTGACGCGCAGGTGCAGGATCTTCTGATACGGCCCGGCGCGGTCGTCCTGATCGAGTTCTCGAAGGATCGGAAGAATCAAAGAATCGGGACTGACCGCCCGGCAGCGTCCGGGTCAGCTCGTACAGCGCGACGTATTCTGCGAGGTCGTCAGACCAGTTGCGGCTTGCGATGAGAGTCACGACGGGGAGGATGCTATGCCGGATTCCCGTCTCCCCCGGGAGTCGACGGGGATCTAAGAGCCGCTGCCCGTCGCGGAGCCTCGCTTGGGCCGGCGGACGGCTCTCACCTTCCCGCTCCTGCCTCCTCCGCAGAAGAATCGATCGCCGCCGTCGGACTCGAGCCCCGAAACGCCCACTCCGGGCGGCATCTCGAGCCTCTCCAGGACCTCTCCCGTCCGGGGATCGACTCGCCTCAAATCGCTCTCGTCACCTTCCCACGTGCCGTGCCAGAGCTCGCCGTCGACCCAGGTGACGCCGGTGACGAAGCGGTTGGACTCGATCGTGCGAAGAATCGCCCCCGTTTGGGGATCGACCTGATGGATCTTCCGGTCCCGATACTGCCCCACCCAGAGCGTCCCTTCGGCCCACGCGAGCCCCGAGTCACGACCGCCGCCGGGCGCCGGGATCGTGGCGAGCACGCGGCCGGTCCTCGGATCGATCTTCTGAATGCGATCCTCGGCGAGCTGAAACAAGTGCCGGCCGTCGAAGGCCGTTCCCGCATGCGCGGTGACAGCGATCGAGCGCAGCG
>JBASRI010000696.1:0-7086 GCA_049273755.1 Thermoanaerobaculia bacterium | reverse complement strand
GCCGCAACGGGCTCCGGCGCCGCGGTCGTCGGCGGCGCAGCTGGCACGGCCGCGTCGAGACCCACGCCCGACAGGCCCACCTTCATCTCCGCGTCCTCGATCCGCAGGATCCGGGCGCGCACGGGATCGCCCTCTTTGTAATGCTCCTGGGGTTTTGAGCCGCGCGCCAGCGGCGTCTCCGAGACGTGCATCAGCCCCTCGACCATGCCCTCGATTTGCACGAAGACGCCGAAGTCGGCCACGCGCGACACAACGCCGTCGACGACGTCGCCGGGCTGGTGCTTGTCCTTGAACGCCTGCCAGTCGTTGGGTTGGAATTCCTTGATCGAGAGTGAGATCCGGCGGTTGTCCTGGTCGATCGACGTGATGATCGCCTCGACGTCGTCGCCCTTCTTGAGCACCTCGGAAGGGTGCTTGATCCGCCGCGTCCAGGACATGTCGGAGACGTGGACGAGGCCGTCGATGCCCTCCTCGAGCTCGACGAAGGCCCCGAAGTCCGTGAGGTTCCGCACCTTGCCCGAGACCCGGCTGCCGACAGCGTATTTCTCGGCGACGCTCTCCCAGGGATCCGGGAGCGTGTCCTTCAGGGAGAGCGAGATGCGGCGCGCCTCGGGATTGACGTCGGAGACGATCGCCTCGACGGTGTCGCCGGGCGAGACGACTTTGGAAGGATTCTTGATCTTCTTCGACCAGGACATCTCGGAGACGTGGACCAGGCCCTCGACCCCACCCTCGAGCTCGACGAACGCGCCGTAGTCGGTGACGTTGGTGACGCGGCCCGTCACGCGCGAGCCCGCCGGGTACTTCTCGGGCACGTGCGCCCACGGGTCCTCGGTGAGCTGCTTGGTGCCGAGAGAGACGCGCTCGGTCTCGCGGTCGAACTTCAGGACGACGACCTCGATCTCGTCGCCGACCTTGACCAGGTCGGAAGGGTGGTTGACCCTGCCCCACGACATGTCGGTCACATGCAGCAGGCCGTCGAGACCTCCCAGGTCCACGAACGCGCCGTAGTCGGTCAGGTTCTTGACGGTGCCGCGGAGCACTCGGCCTTCCTCCAGCAGCTGCAGCGTCTCCTTCTTGCGCGCCTCCTGCTCGACCTCCACGACCGCCTTGCGGGAGAGGACGATGTTGCCGCGCTTCTTGTCCACGGAGATGACCTTGAAGTCCAGGTCCTTGCCGCGGAGCGATTCGAGGTTCTTGACGGGCTTGACGTCCACCAGCGAGCCGGGCAGGAAGGCCTTCACGCCGATGTCCACGGCCAGCCCGCCCTTGATCCGGTCGATGACGCGGCCCCGGACGGTCGAGCCCGAGCGGTAGGACTTCTCGACCTCGTCCCAGACCTTCATCTTCTCGGCTTTGTCCTTGGACAGAACGACATAGCCGTTCTGGTCCTCGGTCCGCTCGAGCAGGACGTCCACCGGATCGCCTTGCTTGATCGTGACTTGCCCGGAGAAGTCGGTGAACTCGGAGAGCGGGATGATGCCCTCCGACTTGTAGCCGATGTCCACGATCACTTCCGAAGGGGTGATGGCCAGAACCCGCCCGCGGATGATCTGCCCCTCCTGGAGGTTCTTGAAGGAGTCCTCGTACTGGGCTAGGAGGTGCTCGTACTCCTGCGCGGTCAGTTCCTGTTCTGTTTCCATCGGTTCGGTTTCCCGACCTCCTTTACGCTTTTCACCCGCCATCGGAAAAGGGTTCCCCTCTCATAAGTCGCTGAGACGCAACGCAATATCCTATTGGTCGGCTGAATCGGAGTCAAATGGCCCGGCGCACCCGCTGCTCGATATCGTCAATCACAGCCGAAACGTCGAGTCCGCTGGAGTCGACCACGGCGTATCGGTCGTCCAGGGTCAGGGGGGAATCGGCGCGGGAAGCGTCGTCCCTGTCGCGCTTTTGCATCTCCCGCAGCACCTCTTCGTAGGGCCGGGGGGTCCCCTGGGCGGCGAGCTCGCGGGTGCGCCGGTCGGCCCGGATCGCGGGGTCGGCCGTCAGGAAGAACTTGAAGGGCGCCTCGGGAAACACCTTGGTTCCGATGTCGCGGCCCTCCATGACGCCTCCCTGCTCGCGGCCCAGCCGCTGCTGCTGGACGACCAGGACCCTTCGCACGGCCGGGATGGCGGAGACGGCGGAGGCGTAGCTGGAGATCTCGGGCCGCCGGATCTCGGCGGAGACGTCCTGCCCGTCGAGCAAGACCCGGCTTCCCTCGGGCGAAGCGAAGAGCTCGACGCACGAGGCCTCCGCGATCGCCGCAACGGCCGAAGGATCTTCGATCGGGAGCCGCACGCCGCGCCTCTGCGCCGCCAGACCGATGGCGCGATACATGGCGCCCGTGTCGATGTAGGGAACGCCGAGTCGCGCCGCCAGAGCGCGCGCGACGGTGGACTTTCCGGCGCCCGACGGGCCGTCGATGGCCACGATCAGCGGCGCCTTCGTCAGGGCTTCCCCAGCTTGCGCAGAGCGGCGACCTCTCCCGTCGAGAGCCGGCGGTAGGCGCCGGGTGTGAGCTCCGGATCGCGGATCGGTCCGATCGCCACGCGTCGCAGCTTGGAGACCGGATGCCCGATCGCCTCGAACATCCTGCGGATCTGCCGCGTCCGCCCTTCCCGGAGCGTCACCCGAAGCCAGGTATTGCCCTCTTCGCCCCCCTTGCGAGGCGTCCCGCGCACGCGAGCGATCTCACAGGGGCGTGTGCGCTGCCCGTCGAGCGGAAACCCCGCCCGGAGCTTCTCGAGCCTGGCCTCCGACGGCTCTCCGGAAACCTTGACCTCGTACTCCTTGGGGCACCCGGTCGAGGGGTGGGTGATGAGGCGGGCCAGCTCTCCGTCGTCGGTCAAGAGCAGCAGCCCCTCGGTCTGCACGTCGAGACGGCCCACCGGTTTCACGCCGCGGCGCAGCTTCCCCGGGATCAGGTCGAGCACCGTGTCGCGCCCCTCGGGATCCGTCACGGTCGTCACGTAGCCCTTCGGTTTGTTGAGCAACACGTACGTGCGCGGGCCCTCGGACGGGCGCACGCGTTTCTCGTCCACCTTGATCGAGTCCTTCGCGGGGTCCGCCCGGTCGCCGAGCGACGCGAGGCGGCCGTTGACGCGCACGCGGCCCTCGCGGATCCACTCCTCGGCTGCGCGGCGAGACGCGAGGCCCGACGAGGCGATGATTTTCTGGATCCGGACCTGCGGCAGAGTCAGTCCTCCGGGCCGGTCGCCTCGACGTCGCCCTCCGCTCCAGCAGCGTCCTCGGACTCCTCGTCCCACTCGACGTGGATGGACGGCGACGCCGCCGTCGGGGCGGCGATCTCCCGCGCCTCCACGGTCGCGGCCAGGTCCGCGTCCAGGTCCTCGGGCCGGGGCAGCTCCTGGAGGTCGTTCAAGCCGAAGCGCACTAGGAAGTCCTGCGTCGTGCGATAGAAGAACGGTGTGCCGACCACGGGCTTCTTGCCCGCCGTCGTGATGAGCTTCTTCTCGAAGAGCGTCTTGAGGACGCTAGAGGAGTTCACGCCGCGGATGTCCTGGACCTCGGGCAGCGTGATCGGCTGGCGGTACGCGATGATCGCCAGGGTCTCCAGGGCGGCGAGCGAGAGCCGGCTGCGCTCGGTCACCTCGTGGAACTTGCGCAAGAGAGCGTCGAACTCGGGCCGCGTCACGAACCGCCACCCGCCCGCGACCTTCTCGACCCGCACGCCCCGCTCCGGCAGGTCCGTCCGCTCGGCCAGCGCCGCAAGCGCCCGCGCCACGGACTTCGTCGTCGCCTCCAGCAGATCCGCGAGGTCTTTCTCCCGCACCGGCCGCGGCGAGGAGAAGAGCACCGCTTCGACCGCCGGAAGCAGCTTCTCGACCGGCACGTCCCGTCGCTCGACGGGGGCCTCGGGGACTGGGGCGGGCGTGGCGGTCTCGGTCACGAGCTACTCGCTGTAAGTATCCCGTATCTGCTCGGGGGAGAACACGACTTCCGTCCGGCTGGCATGGATCTCGGCGAAGGGGCGAGTCTGGAACGCGCGCACGACGCCCAGGCGGATGAGCTCCAGGCACGCGAGAAAGGAGGTCACGGCCTCGGCGCGGTAGCGCATCTGGCCGAGAAACTCGAGAAGAGGCATCGTCCCTCTCTCGTCCAGACGGGCCAGCAGCTCCAGCATCTTGTCGCGCACCGAGAAGCGCAGGTGGTGGATGGCCAGGGCCGGAGGGTGGGCGAGCCTGTAGTTCTCGGTGACACCGCGGAAGGTCTCGATCAGGTCGAAGAGCGAGACCTCCAGCGTCTCCTCGGATCCGTCGCCTCGCGGGATCTCGGTCTCGGGCCGTGGCCAGAGCCCGCCGCGCAGCGTGTCGATCGCATGGAGGGTTTCGGCCGAGCGCTTGAACTTCTCGTACTCGAGCAGGCGCTGGGCGAGGTCGGCTCGCGGGTCTTCCTCGGGGGCGCCCGGGAGGCGCGGCAGGAGCATCCTCGACTTGATGTAGATCAGCTCGGCCGCCATGGCGACGTACTCCGACGCGACGTCCAGGTCGAGCTCGCCCATGGCGTCGAGGTACGCCGTGTACTGCTCGGTGATCTCGGCGATCGGGATGTCCGTGATCGAGACTTCGTTGATGCGGATCAGGTGGAGAAGAAGATCGAGCGGGCCCGAGAACGCCGGAATGTCGATCGGCGGCAGAGCGCTCTGGGGTTGCTCGTCGGCCATCACGGCTCCGGCGCGAGCCTCACGGCCGCGCGCACCTTCTCCATCGTCTCCCCCGCCACCTTCCTCGCCTGCGCGTCGCCCTCGCGGAGGACCTCCCGCACCACGTCCGTTGGCGACGCCAGCAGCTCCTCGCGTTTGCGGCGAAACGGCTCGAGCGCCTTGTTCAGGTTCCCGATCAGGTGTTTCTTGCAATCCACGCAGCCGCGCGCCGCGGTGCGGCACTCCTCATCCACGATCCGGACCTCCTGGGGAGGCGAAAAAAGCTCGTGGAAGGGGAAGAGGTTGCAGTTGTCGGGATTGCCCGGGTCCTGTCGGCGGGCGCGCGCCGGATCCGTGACCATGGCCATGACCTTCTCGCGTACGGACTCGGCCGACTCCGTGATGCCGATTGTGTTGCCGTAGGACTTGGACATCTTGCGGCCGTCGATGCCGTTGATCTTGGGCGTCGGCGTGAACAGGGCCTTGGGCTCCGGAAAGACGTCCCCGTAGAGACCGTTGAAGCGGCGCACGATCTCGCGGCAGATCTCGAGGTGGCTGGCCTGGTCTTCTCCAACCGGCACCAGATTCGCCTGGTAGGCCGCGATGTCGGCCGTCATGAGCACGGGGTAGCCCAGAAAGCCCAGCGTGCCGAGGTCGCGAGACCGGAGTTGCTCGATCTGGTCTTTGTACGTGGGCACCCGCTCGAGCCAGCCCAGGGGCGTGATCATCGAGAAGTAGAGCGAGAGCTCCGCATGCTGTGGGACGCGCGACTGCAGGAAGATCGTGGACTTCTTTCGATCCAGCCCCACCGCCAACCAGTCGAGGACCGCCTCGCGGGTGTTCGCGGCCAGCGCCTTCGTGTCCCCATAGTCGGTCGTCAGCGCGTGCAGGTCGGCGACGAAGAAGAAACAGCGGTACCTGCCGGCGTTCTGGAGATCCACCCAGTTCTTGACGGCGCCGAAGTAGTTCCCGAGGTGGACTCGGCCGGTCGGCCGGAGCCCGGAGAGCACGATGTCCGCCACGTCAGAGACCCCCGAAGACGAGTTGTGTGACCGCGGCTTGGAACGGCAGGAGAAGGACCGAGAGCGCGCGCGTAGAAACCAGGAGGATGAGGATCACGAATCCGAAGGGCGCGATCGCGGCGTAGAGCCGCGCGGCCGGCGCTCCGACCAGCGAGACGACCACGCCGCTGCCGTCCAGGGGCGGGATGGGCAACAGGTTGAAGATCGCCAGGAGCACGTTGACCATCACGAACCAGAACAGGAGGTACGTCACGGGCGCGAGCGTGCCGGCGGCAAACCGATTCTCCTGGAGCGCGACGTAGAGGTCGACGATCCCCCTCGGATCCACGGCGCGAATGATGCGCAGGATGACGATGCCGATCGCGGCCAGCAGCAGGTTCGACAGCGGGCCCGCAGCCGAGACCGCGAGGTTGGCGACCCTCGGGTTCCGGGTGTTGCGCAGGTCGACGGGCGTCGGTTTGGCCGCGCCGAAGATGAAGCCGGCCACGAAGTAGAGGACGATCGGCACGACGACGCTGCCAATGGGGTCGATGTGCCGGAGGGGATTCAGGCTGATCCGGCCGAGGTCCCGCGCGGTCGTGTCGCCGAACTTGAGCGCCGTCCAGGCGTGCGCCGATTCATGGAACGAGATCGAGAAGAGCACGACGGCAAGCTGAATCGCGAAGTCGACGATCTTGTGTTCCAAGCAGCCGGACTATAGCAAGGCAGCGAGGGTTCACCGGGCCGGGATGGGCAGCCCCAGGCTGCTCCTCGGGATGACAGCTTCGTCATTGCCGGTTGAGAGTCCAGTCGTACGGGATGAACTCGATCTCGTAGCGCGCCGGAATCCGCGCGGCGCGGTAGCGGGCGATGTAGGCGGCCAGGTTGGGCGCTTTGATCAGGAAATCCTTCTCGTACCAATTGAGAATCATCGAGACGCGCGCCGTGCGGCTGCCCGGAAGCAGGTCGACGTTGCGCTTGTCGTTCAGGAATTCCCGGGCTGCGGCGTCGAGCTGGGCGTCGAGGCGCTCGGCCACGAAGGGCTCCCGGGGTAGGCGCGGGCAACTCCGGACCATGCAGTTGAGCGCGAAATGCACGCGCGGATCCCCTATCGGACGCACGAGCCGGTTCTCGAGGTCGTAGAGGGAGATGCGCTTTCCCCCCATCGGCAGCCGGTTGCGGTAGAAGAAGCGGACCTTGATCGACTCCAGCTCCGGCGGGATGCCGGACTGGAGGACGTTGTACATGGCCAGAGCGTTGTAGGCGTTGAGGTAGTAGGCCAGGACGGACTCCCGGGTCGGAAACTCTCGCGGATTGGAGGCCGGGCTCACCACCCAGACCCAAGTCACATAGGTCTCCAAGTCTGCGGGCGCCTTCGCGAGCCCCGCGAAGTCGATCCGGCCGGCCTCATCCACGTGCCGCGCCAGGACCCGACCC
>JBASRI010000694.1:0-4781 GCA_049273755.1 Thermoanaerobaculia bacterium | reverse complement strand
GCGCCGCGCTCGACGGCCTCGGGGGAAGCGGAGGGCCCGTGCGCCAGGCGGGCCGGCAGGGCGAGCGCGAGGTCGAAGAGCGGCGGCCAGATCGCAACACCGCCCGCCGGAAAGTTCATCAACGGATCGAACTGGATCGTGCGCGGAAAGCGGGCCGCGGCGAAACGCCCGCGCCGCATGTGGTACGCCGAGTCCGAGTCGAGAGGCCGCACGCGACCGGCGACGGCCGCCTGCGCGCGCGTGTGGAGGCGCAGCGAGCCTCCCAGAAGAAGCGCGGCGGCGAGCCCCGCGACAAAGAGCGCGCGCCCCCGCTTCATCGCCTCCATTATGCGGCTGACGCTTGTCATCCCGAGCGCAGCGAGGGATCGCTTTCGAGTCATGGTGCAGCTTCTAAAGGGATGAACGCCGCGCTTCGCGCGACGTTGCCTACTGCCGGGGGTCTGCCTCTGGTGGTCGGCTATCTCGTCGCGACGCTCCTCGGGATGACAAAGGCTCCCTCTCGCTCTCTTCGCGTATCATCTGCGAAACATCGTGAAGCTGTCCGTCCTGATCCCTGTCTACAACGAGGCGCGCACCATCGACGAGATCCTTCGCCTCGTGGCACGGGAGAAAACCGAGAAGGAGATCCTCGTCGTGGACGACGGCTCGACCGACGGCACGCGGCAGAAGCTCCGCGCCTGGGACGGCAAGGACGGCGTGCGGGTCCTTCTGCACGAGCGCAACCAGGGGAAGGGCCGGGCCGTCCGCACGGCGATGGAAGCGGCCGGCGGGGACGTCCTGATCATCCAGGACGCGGACCTGGAGTACGACCCGGCGGAGTACTCGGTCCTCGTCAAGCCGATCGAGGAAGGGCGCGCGGACGTCGTGTTCGGATCGCGCTTCGCGGGCAGCGGCGAGCGCCGCGTCCAGAACTTCTGGCACCAGCAGGGCAACCGGATGCTGACCCTGGTCTCCAACGTCGTCACGGGACTCAACCTCTCGGACATGGCGACCTGCTACAAGGCCTTCCACCGCCGGGTGGTGCCGTCCCTCGAGCTCACCTCGCGCGGGTTCGGAATCGACGCCGAGATCACCGCCAAGGTGGCGCGAGGGGGTTTCCGGGTCTTCGAGGTCCCGGTGTCCTACTTCGGGCGCTCGCGCGCGGAAGGCAAGAAGATCCGCTTGACGGACGGCTTCGCGGCGCTGGCGGCGCTGGCGAGGCACGGTCTGGCCGGGAGCCGAAAGCGTTGAGATCCTCGAAATCCTCGGCGCTCGCCGCCGCGGCGGCCTTCGCCCTGGCCGGCCTCGCCGTCTTCCTGGTGCGCGATCACACGCGCGAGGACGCGATGTCGATCGACGAACCGATCCACATCCTCTCCGGGTACTTCAGCGTCGCGTCGCGGTCGGCGATCGTCAACCTCGAGCATCCCCCTCTCATGAAGGTCCTGGCCGGCCTTGCTCTGTCGTCGCTCCCTCTGGCCCCCGCGCCCGCGGAGGTTCCCATGGACTCCTTCCTGACGTTCGGGCCGGCGTTCTTCTTCTCCAACCGCGTACCGGTGGACCAGATCCTCGCCACGGCGCGGGCGCCGTTCCTGCTGGTGTACGCGGCCCTGGTCCTGCTCGTGTTCTTCGCGGCCCGGAGCCGCTACGGGAACGTTCCCGCCCTGCTTGCGGCGGCGCTGCTCGCCCTCGACTCCAATCTGATCGCGCACGCCGGTGTGGTACACACGGACCTCGGCGCTGCGCTGATGTTCCCCGCGGCGGTGCTGGCCTGGGAGGCCGCGCGGCGTCGTCCCACCGCCCTCCGGCTGCTCCTGGCGGCGCTGACGGTGGGTCTCGCGCTGGTGACAAAGTTCTCCACGGTGTACCTGATTCCGATCCTCCTGCTCCAGACTCTCCTCGCCCCCCGCAGCCCCGACGCGGGGCCGGGACTTGGAAAGAGCCTGCTCCGGCTGACCGCCGTCGGCGCAGGCGCCCTCGTGGTCGTCTTCGCCGTTTACGCGCTCGTGACGGCGCGGATGGATCGCGAGGCCCAGAAGGCCGTCCTGCGCGAGATGATCGCAACCAAGGGCGGAGATCCGGTCCTCGCCGAGCGGCTCGTCCGCCTGGCGCAGATCTCGCCGGCGCTGGCCCAGTACGCGGGCGGGATCGCGTCGGTGGCGAGGCACAACACCGTGGGAGGAATCAGTTACCTGAATGGGCGGATCTCGACGAGCGGATTTCCAGAGTACTTCCTGGTGGCGTTCTTGGTGAAGTCCACCCTCGCGTTTCTCGCGATCACGGCGACCGTCCTCGTCGCGGCGATCCGGAGATGGAGCGACTTCGCCCAGGAGATGCGGCTCTTTCTTCTGCCGGTGGCCGTGCTGTTTCTGGCATCGGTCGGAAGCTCCTACAACCTCGGGATCCGGCATCTGCTCCCCGTGTATTCGTTTCTGGCGCTGTTGGCGTCGGCCCTCTTCGCTCGGGTCTGGGCCCGGCGCCGAGAGAGCCGCGGTGCGCGCGTCGCGGCGGCCCTCTGGCTGCTGCTGCCCGTCGTCTCCGCGATCGAAACGGCGCGGATTCATCCCCACGAGCTCTCGTACTTCAACGCGCTGGCGGGCGGACCGGAGGGCGGACGAAAGATCCTCTCGGACTCGAACGTGGACTGGGGACTGGACCTGCGCCGCCTGAAGGCCGAGCTCGAGCGCCGCGGGATCGCCGGCCCGACCGTTTCCTACTTCGGAGGGGACAACGTCTCCTACCGGCTGGGGCTCCCGGACTTCTCGGCGTTGCCGGTCGTGCGCGGAAACACCGTGGCGATCTCGGCGTTCTTCGAGGCCGCCGGTCCCGAGTTCTACGCGTATCATGGGTTCCACGAGCTGGCCGGGGCCATGCGCAAGCTGCAGAGAAGGATCGCCGCGGAGGGCCGCCTCATCGGCCGGGTCGGGTATTCGATTCATCTGTACGAACTTTCTCCCGGAGGCCGACCGTGAAGCTGTCCGTCATCATCCCCGCCTACAACGAGGCCAAGACAATCCGCGAGATCGTCCGGCGGGTTCGCGAGGTCCCGATCGAGAAGGAGATCCTGATCGTGGACGACGCCTCCACCGACGGGACGCGCGAGATCCTGCGCGAGCTCGACCGCACGGACGGCGTGCGCGTCTACCTTCAGCCGGTCAACCAGGGAAAGGGCGCGGCCGTGGCCGTGGGGTTCCGGCACGCCCTGGGCGACGTCGTCGTGGTGCAGGACGCGGACCTCGAGTACGACCCGATGGAGTACCTGAAGCTGATCGCCCCGATCGAGCAAGGACATGCCGACGTCGTCTATGGCTCGCGCTTCCTGGGCGGCAATGCCCGGCGCGTCCTGTACTTCTGGCACACGGTGGGCAACCGCTTCCTCACGCTCGCCTCCAACATGTTCACCAACCTGAACCTGACCGACATGGAGACCTGTTACAAGATGTTCCGGCGCGAGGTCGTCCAGTCCATGACGATCGAGTCGCGGCGCTTCGGCATCGAGCCGGAGATCACGGCGAAGGTCGCGCGCCGCGACTACCGCGTTTTCGAGGTTCCCATCTCCTACTACGGACGCACGTACGAGGAGGGGAAGAAGATCGGCTGGAAGGACGCCGTGTCGGCCCTCTGGACGATCGTGCGCCACTCTCTGCGCGAGGCCGAGGACCCGAAGAACGTCGGGCATGTGACGCTCGCCCGCATGGCGCGGCTCGAGCCCTACAACCGATGGCTCGTGGATCGCTTTCGGGGGGCGCTGGGCTCGCGCGTGATGGAGATCGGCGCGGGCTTCGGCAACATGACCCGTCATCTGGTCCCGCGGGAGCTCCTCATCGCTTCGGACCTGGACCCCGTCGCGCTCGAATACCTGCGAGGCGTCTTCCGCGAGGACACCGCGGTGCGCGTGGCATCCTTCCGGTACCCGTTGACGGAAGCCGAGCGCGCCGAGATTCGGGCGATGCGTCTGGACACCGTCGTCTGCCTCAACGTGCTCGAGCACATCGAGGACGACGTTGCGACGCTGGCCGACCTGCACGCCGTGCTGGAGCCGGGGGGCCGCCTCGTGCTCGTCGTGCCGGCGCTGGCGCGCCTGTACGGCACGCTCGACGAGCATCTACGCCACTTCCGGCGCTACGAGAAAGCCGAGCTCGAGCAGAAAGTCCGGGGCGCGGGATTCACGCTCGAGAACAGCCGATTTCTCAACCGGCCCGGCATCCTCGGCTGGTACGTGAACGGAAAGATCCTCCGCCGGCGAGTGCTCCCGCGCGGCCAGCTCGCCGCCTTCAAGCTCCTGATGCCGATCCTCGAGAAGGAGGCCCAGTCGCCGCCGTCCACCGGGATGTCGCTCTTGGCGATCGGGCGCAAGGAGGGCTCCTTGTCATCCCGAGCGTCGCTACGCTCCTCGGGATGACATCGGTTACCGCGACCACACCACGACCAGCGTGTCCGGCGAGCGTGTGAGAGGCCGCACGCGGCGGGCTTCCTCGCCGAGGCCCCGGAAGAGGCGGGGCGTCGCATAGACGGGAGGCACGACGAGAAAGAGGCGGCCCCCCGGAGGCAGGGACGCCGCGGCCTGGGCGACGGCGCGCTCCTCCTCCGCGCCCGGGAACGCCGGAGAGAACCAGCCGGGGTGATCCGCGAGCTCGGCCGGCAGCGGCCGGACCTGCGCGGCGAGATGTCCCCGTTCCGCCGCGAGCCGCGCCGGCAGGTAGAAGCCGGTCGCGGCAAGGACGACATCGCCCTTTCTGGCGGCCCGCGAGAGGTTCTCGGCGGCCTCGAGGGGGGACGACGCGGGGCGCGGAGAAAACAGC
>JBASRI010000693.1:0-1683 GCA_049273755.1 Thermoanaerobaculia bacterium | reverse complement strand
ACGTGCCCGGTCGCCTTCGCGCGATCCAGGAACCCGGACACGCGCTTGCGGTGCTCGGCCGAGATCAGGGGTCCCATGTTCGTGTTCTCGTCCTTGATGTCGCCCACTTGCAGCGACTTGACCGCCGGCTCGAGCTCCGAGAGGAACCGGTCGTAAACCCGCTCGCTCGCGTAGAGGCGGCAGGCGGCCGTGCAGTCCTGGCCGCTGTTGGCGAAGCCTGCCATCTTGATGCCGGGAATCACGAGGTCCATGTCGGCGTCGTCGAAGACGATCACGGGCGCTTTCCCGCCGAGCTCGAGGTGGACTTTCTTCAAGGACGCGGCCGCCGCCTTCGCGACCTCCTTGCCCGTTGCGACGTCGCCGGTCAGCGACACCATGTTGACCCTGGGATGGCGCACGAGCCCGGCCCCGACGGGCTCGCCGTGCCCCGTGATCACGTTGAAGACACCGGGCGGGAAGAGATCCGGTACGAGCTCCGCCAGGCGCAGCGTCGTCAGCGGCGTCTGCTCGGAGGGCTTCAGGATCACGGTGTTTCCGGTGGCCAGCGCCGGCCCGATCTTCCAGACCGCCATCATCAGCGGGTAGTTCCACGGAGCGATCGAACCGACCACGCCGACCGGCTCGCGACGGATCATGCTCGTGTAGCCCGCGAGGTACTCGCCGGTGGCCTTGCCCTCCATGCACCGGCAGGCCCCGGCGAAGAAGCGCAGGTTGTCGACCATGAACGGGATCTCCGAGCGCGCCAGTCCGATCGGCTTGCCGACGTTCTCGGACTCGAGCGTGGCGAGCTCATCGGCGTTCTTCTCGATGACGTCCGCGAGCTTCAGGAGCAGAAGGCTGCGGTCCTGCGGGGTCGAGTCCTGCCACTTCTCGAAGGCCGCCGCCGCCGCGGCGACGGCGCGGTCCACGTCTTTTTCGGTGCCCAGAGGGACGCGCCCCAGAACCCGCTCGTCCACGGGGCTGATGATCGGCTCGTCCTTGCCCTCGACGGAGGGGACGAGCTCGCCGTTGATGAGGTTCTTGTACGTCTTCATGGAGGTTCCTTTCTGAATCGCCGGCCAATCCTATCGAACGTCACGGCGCGGCCGCCGCACGCAGCCTTGCGAGGATCGTGTCCTCGTCTCGAAGCTCGAGCATGCCGCCGGAAAGCGCGTATGTCTTCGCGCGGCCCAGAGCGTCCAGAAACCGTTTCTCCAGCGACATCGCGGGCTCGCGACACGCCATTTTCGTCGAGCCGAGAGGCGTGAACCGCAGCGACCGGCCGTCGGCCCGGTAGTCGCCGATCAAGCGGTTGCAGCCTGCGAACCCGACGACCTTGTGCTCCACGGACTGGAGCGTCAGGCTCGACGGCCGGGCGCCTTCGGGAATGCGATCTCCGGCGACGTCCACGAGCTGCCAGGTCGTGTCTTCGAGCTTCGGTGCCGGGCCGCCGCCAGCGGACGCACAGCCGAGCATCGCCGCCAGAAGAGAGCATCCCGACAAGAAGCGGCGCGCCATTGGTCTCCTCCGCTCTACTGGGCCTTGATCTCCGTCCAGTACTCGTCCATGAGCTCCGTGGCGTCCCCGATGTCCTCCACGAACTCGCCGCGGGTGAGCGCCTCCGCGGGCGCGTAGACGGCCGCGTCGTTCAGGATCTCCGGCGCGATCCACTGGCGCGCCGGCAGGTTGGGGCTGGCGTAGCGG
>JBASRI010000687.1:0-2635 GCA_049273755.1 Thermoanaerobaculia bacterium | reverse complement strand
CGGGCGCCGAGATGGAGCGCTCCCTCGACCGCGCCGTGGCGCTGCCGGTCCGCGCCGACGCCCTGCGGGCGCTGCTCACCCGCGTCGCCACCGAGATCGGCGTCGTGACGCCCGAGCTCGAGACAATCGGCGGCGTCGGCGTGGACAGTCCGCTGCCCCGCATCCGGATGCCCGCGGCGGACTGGGAGACCCTTTGGCGGAACCTCTTCTCCAACGCCCTGGCTCCGAAGGACGAGCCGCCGGGACGCCCGGTGCGGCTGGGGCTCTCCGCGCAGAAGCGGAGGGATCCGGCCACCGGGGAGCCGCGCTTGCGGATCGTGCTCGCCGACGACCTTCCGGGCGCGCTCTCGGCCGAGCAGCTCCGGGCTCGGTCGCCGGATCGAGGGTGGGGAGTCATCGGGGAGTTGTTGCGCAAGAACGGCGGCGCTTTCGAGATCTCGCCGGCGCCTCGCGGAGGCTTCACGAAGGCGATCGTGCTGGATCTGCCCGTGCTCGAGGAGCCCTCGTGAGCGAAGACCGGCGACGGGTGCTCCTCGTCGTCGAGGACGGCACCGAGTACGTCGAGGCCTTCGCCCGCCTGGCGCCAGGCGGCGACGATGTCGAGCTGCTGCCCGCCGCCGACGCCGCGGCCGCCCGCAGAATCCTCGTGCAGCGGCGCGTGGACGGCATCTTCCTCGACGTGGACTTCTCCCGGACGCCGGAGGAACGGCTGCTGCCCGGCGGCGCGCGCGATCAGGGCTTCCGCATCGCGAGCGCGCTGGCGCCGCTGTTTGCTCCCGGAGTGCCCGTCGTCCTCGCGCACGACTTCACCCTCGAGCCCGACAGGCTGGCCGCCCTGCGCGAACGCGTGCCGGCCCTGGAAGGCATCGTGGAAGGCACGCCGATCTCGCGCGTGCTCGATCGGCTGACGGCGGCCTAGGGTGCCTGGGCGGCGGTCTTGGCCGCTTCCAGCGTCGTCACGACCGGGGACTCGCGTTGCAGCGTGTTGACGCCGTATCCAGTCTTCGTCAGGAACTCGAAGTCGACCTGCTGGTACGGAACGCTCTTGGGCAGCAGCTCCTTGCGGTAGTGCCAGACCTCCAGCGTATTGTTGGACGAGTCGAGCGCCGTTTTCCCGGGGCCGCTGTACTTGCCGCTCAAGGTCGCGAGCTTACCGGACGTCGTCATGCCCCCGGACGCGGCGCGCTGCGCGTTCTTCGCGTCCTGCGAGCCGACGGTCGAAAGGCCGTCGGAGATGCCGGCGTCATCGCCGGTGCGCAGGGGCTTTCTCCCCGCGTACGTCGGTGGACCCAGCAACACGAAGACCATTCCCCGATCCGTGAGACTGCCTCGCTGTTCGGCGCCCTGAGCGAGGCTCGCGTCGGCGAAGGCGACCCGGCGCTCGAACTCCTTCCGGAAGCCGGGATCCCGCGCGCCCCAGAACGTTTCGACGAACGCCATGCGCTCGTTGCCCGAGGGCAGCTTCGCCCAGAGACCTTTTTCTCCGTCTGTCATGATCCAGCGCGCCGGACCTTCGGCCCAGAGCGGATCTGCGGGGTCGCGCCCGCGCGGGTCCGCCGGAAGCCGGAACTCCTTGTAGGCGTCGGCGAGGGACGGCGCGCGCTCGGCCGCCGCCTTCTGCGCCTTTTCGAACGCCGCGACAGCCTTCTTGGAGTAGATCGTCGCGTCGATGGCCGCGTTGCGTTGGATCTTGAGGAAGGCGTCGAAGTCTTCGACCGCCTTGTCCGTCTGGCCCAGGTTCGCTTCACATACCGCCCGGTAGAACGTCAACGGGGCCTCGAGCTGCTTGCGGGCCGCCTCGTTACCGGGCTTGCTCGACTCGGCGTCGAGAGTCTCGAGCGTCTTCATCGCGTTCGTCCACGAACCGGCTTTGACCTCTTCCTTCGCTTTCTGGAAGAGCTCTGGCATCGTTTGCGAAAAAGACACTGCAGCGAACAGAAGAGCGTACAGGGCGAGCGACGTGCGTTTCATGGCGAGAACCCCGTCCGGGATTCTAGTCCCGCAGCGATGCTGATGCGCCCAAACAGACGCCGCGAATCGCCTTCAAGTTCTTGGACGACGCGTCTACGGCTTTGAATTCGGCAGCCGGTTCTGCACGAACTGCCAGCCGAAGCGGCCCTTGATGCAGAGGTGCCCGTCGGTGACGCTGCTGTCCAGCGGAGAGGTCACGCGAACGATGTTGTTGTCCTGGACCCGCAGCTCGAGCGTGCAGCCGACGCCGCAGTACGGGCAGATCGTTTCCGTCACCGTCTGGCGCGACTCGTCCCACTGCCCGGCCTTGCGCAGGTCGTGCTCGCTCTTGAACATGAGCGCGCCGGTCGGGCAGACGCCGATGCAGTTGCCGCAGTAGACGCAGGCCGACTCGGGCAGGGGAGTGGCCCACTCGGTCGAGATCCGCGCGTCGAAGCCGCGGCCGGCGACGGCGATCGCAAACGTGTTCTGCGCCTCGACACCGCAGGCCTGGACACACTTGTAGCAGAGGATGCAGCGCGCGTAGTCGCGCACGTAGAGGTCGTTGTCGACCTTGATCGGCTGCGAGACCGTCGCCGCCGCCCCGCCTCCCGCGTGGTGGTGGCCCGGCATCACGGCGTCGCGCTCGCCGGCCTTCGCCGTCGGAGACGGGGCGCCGTAGCGC
>JBASRI010000679.1:0-2014 GCA_049273755.1 Thermoanaerobaculia bacterium | reverse complement strand
GCGTGGCGCGCCACGTTGGTCAGCGCCTCCTGCGCGATCCGGAAACAGGCGGTCTCGATGTCTGGGGCCGCCCCGATCTCCGAATCGGCCTCGAACCGCGGGGAAAAGCCGACCCGCTGGGCCTGCTGCGAGAGATACCAGCGCAGGGCGGGCACGAGACCCAGCTCGTCGAGCAGCGAGGGCCGCAGCGCGACCGAGAGGTCGCGCACCTGCCCGAGCGCGCCGTCCACGAGCGCGATGCTGTCGTCGAGCGAAGCGCCGGGCCCCTTCCGCACCGCCGCCTGCAGGCTCATCTTGACGGCCGTCAGGGCCTGGCCGATCTCGTCGTGGAGCTCGCGCGCGATGTGCCCGCGCTCGGTCTCCTGGGCCTCGATCAAGCGGCGCGAAAGCCGACGCAGCCGCTCGCGCGACGTGCGCAGCTCTTCCTCGCGAACCCGGCTCTCCGTAATGTCCTGCGCCACGAGGACCGCGCGATCCACCCGGCCTCCCTCGACGACGGGGCAGACGCGGCAGAGGTACCAGCGCCTGGACTCGCCGCCTACGAGCCCGCGCACTTCACGAGTTTCGGGCTTGCCGCTTCGAAATACGGCCGCGACGGCCTCCCGCATGCGTGCGCGGTCTTCGGGAACGACGTGGTCCCAGGCGAAGCCGCCCACCAGGTCCGACACGTCGAGACCCTCGGCGCCTCGGTTCGCGAAGACGATGCGTCCGTCCCGGTCGAGCGTGTGGACGAAGTCCGGCACGCTCGCGACCACCGATCGGAACTGTGCCTCGGACTTCCTGAGTCGGCCCTCCATCCGCACGCGGTCGGTGATGTCGTTGGCGATCACCGTCACCGAGACGACCTCGCCGTCCTTGAGCACCGGCCCCACCGTGCAGCGGTACCAGGCGGGTGCACCTTCGTCGCCGAGGCCCTGCACCTCGTAGGTCGCCGGCTGGCCCGTGCGGACGACATCCTCGATGGTCTTCCGGACGGCCGGGCGATCCTCGGGCGGGACATAGTCGTACATGCTCGCGCCGATCACGCGGTCCCTGTCGAAGCCCTTCGCGACCCGATTGATGAAGACGAAGCGCCCGTCCCGATCCAGCAGCGTGATGTAATCTGCGGCGCTCTCGACCACGAAGCGGTATTTTTCTTCGGATTCCCTGAGGCGTTCTTCGGTGCGCTTCATCTCGGTGATGTCGCGCGCGACCCCAATGACGCCAATCATGCGACCCGCCGCGTCGCGGTAGGGCGCCTTGGTCGTCAAAAAATCGAGCGTCTCGCCGGCGCGCGCCGTCACACGCTCCTCCAGGGTTCGGGCTTTTCCCGTCGCGAGGACGGCGCGGTCGGCGGCGATGATCCGGCAGTACTCGCTTTCGGGAAACAGGTCCAGGTCCGTCAGGCCGACGGACTCCCGGGGCGTCGTCCCGAACACGCGCGCCGCGGCCTCGTTGACCATCAGGTAGCGGCCGTCGAGATCCTTGACGAAGATCGCGTCGCCGGAGCCGGAGACCACGCCCTGCAGGAGGTTGAGCGTGCGCTCCTCCTCCTCCGCGACGGCTTCCCGCTCAGCCACCGCCGCGGCCAGCAGCAGGGCGGTCGCTCCAGCGAGCGCCGTGAACGCGAGGAGGTTGATGATGTCGCCGCCCATCGTCGCCGACACCCGGACACCCAGCGCCGCAAACCAGACGGTCAGGGCCCACACGATCAGGGCGCCCAGGGCCGCGCCGCGCGACCCCAGACGCACCGCCGCCCAGGCGAGGAACGGAAAAACGGGGTACGGGTAGGGAAAGCCGCGAGAGTAGAGAGCCGCCGTGACGCTCACGAGCAGCCCGAGCACGAGGACCGCCTCGAAGGCCTTGGGGCCGCTCCACCGTAACCGCGTCCGCGGCCGGGCGAGCCAGGTCAGGAGCGCCGGCGCCACCACGATGGCGCCGACGACATCCCCAAACCCCCAGACGAGCCAGCGGTCCCTCGCCTCGGCCAGCGTCTCGACGGCTCCCGACGCCGCAAGGGCGGCCACGCCCAGCG
>JBASRI010000675.1:0-2518 GCA_049273755.1 Thermoanaerobaculia bacterium | reverse complement strand
ACCGCACCCTCGTCAGAAGACGAAGGTGGCCCGAGCCGCGAAGCGGCGCGGGGGGATGACGTGCGTCCCGCCGAACGTGGAGAGGATGTTGTAGAGGCCCTTGACGTTTGTTGCGTTGAGGACCATCAACTGGAGGCGGACCGGCACGCGGTACTTCTCCAGATCGGCGCCGACGGAAAAGTCCACGACCGTCCGGGGCTTGATGCGAAACGGATCGAGATCCGTCCCGGCGTGGTCCGTGGCGATGTAAGGAATCGCGAACTCGTTGTCCGGGTCGCCCACGAGATCCCCCGGCGCCGCACCGCTGACCAGCCCCGAGTCGTACCGGATGTTGGTTCCGAGCCAGAGGCCGGTCGTCGAGATGTCGTAGAAGATGCTGGCCTGGACCGCGAGCTTCTGGTCGTGGTCGATCAGGAAGGGCCCGCCGGTAATCTGGTCGATGGCGCCGGTGTCGAGGAAGAGGCCCCCGGCCGGCGGCGGGACGTATATGACGTGCGTGTGGCCGAGCGACAGGAACCCCCGGAATCCCCACGTGGGGGCGAGGTCGAAACGGAGGTCCCAGCCGTTGTACGTCCCGGACTGGAAGGCGAGAGGAAAGACGATGCCAGTGTTGAAAAACTGGCTCTGGTCGCCGGAGAAGGTGGAGTGTCGCTCCCAGTAGTCGAAGTCGGCGCGGACCTTGGAGCCCAGCGCCTGCTGCACTCCGACCATCCAGTAGTTCTGGCGCTCGGAACGGACCAGCAACACTCCGCCGCCGAGAGCGCGCGATTCCTGGACCGCCGGCGGCGCGATCGAGGCCGCCTCCGGCGAGGAGGACACCAGGATGTTCTCGTACTCGGGCGTGTAGAGCACGCGGTTGTAGGCCGCGCGGATCACGGACCTCGTCGCCTCGATGTAGTACGCCGCGCCCACCCGGGGCTCGAGCTGACGGTCGGCGGCCGGAAGACTGTTGCTGTCGTAACGCAAGCCGATCGTCGCGGTGAGATCCTTCCAGCGCACGGTGTCCTGCACATAGCCGGCGGCGTACGTGCCTGTCGCCTGGGCCGCGAGCTCGAAGAACGTCCCGTCTCGGGTCAGGTCGTACGGGGCGAGGTTGGGGTTGTATCCCGGCGACGCGGGATCGTTGAAATTGGGATCCGAGATTCCGAACCGGAAGAACTCCTTGACGGGGTACTTCTTGAGGACAGCCCCCACCTTGATCTCGTGGATGCCGATGGCCCAGGTCACCGACGGCGTGATTCCGTAGTTGTCCAGCGATCGATTCGAATTCGCGATAACGGGCGAGTCCGCCGCCGATGGGTACAAAGTGAATTTCGCGATCCGGCCGAAACCGGTCACGTCCACGACCGCGGTCGGGCCGAGGACGCCCTGCCAGCCGAGGCTGTAGTTCTGGTCCGCCGTCTTGACCGTCCGGTTGGATCCGGCCGCTTCTTCGGTGAACGTATTGGTGACGTCCCGGTCCGTCCGGCCGAGCAAGCCCGAGAGCCGGAACGCGCTGCTCCCGTCGGCGGACCGGGCATCCAGCCTCACGAATGCGCGCTGCGTGTTGCCGTTGTTGTGGAGGTTGTCGAAGTTGACCGGGTCGGTGAAGTAGTTGGAGCCGGCGCCGGCCATGGACACGAAGTACCCGAAGCGGTCCGTTCCCCCGCCGACCGACGCGCTCGCCTCGTAGGTGTCGAAGCGGGCATAGCCGCCCGAGACCTCTCCTTTCGGCGCGCCGCCGTTCAAGCCGGACTTCGTCACCATGTTGATGACCGCGCCGATCTTCTCCCCGTACTCGGCCGGCACGTTGCCGTACACGACCTCGAGGGATTGGGCGATCCCCGGATCGATCGAGTTGGAGAACGTCACGCCCGTCTGGTCCGAGATCGTCTGCCCGTCGATGACGTACTCGTTCTGGCTGTGCGCCCCCTGAAAGTGAAAGCGGCCGTTCTCGTCCTTGGCGAATCCCGGCGTGGACGTGACGATCTCCTCCATCGCCCGCGAGGCCACGACGGCGGGCGCGCGCGCGATGTAGGACTTGTCGATGTCGATGTGGGAGGTCGTCGTGTCCGTCTCAAGCTGCGCGGCCGTCGGCTCGGCCGTCACGCTCACGGATTCCGTCACTCCGGGCAGCTCCAGCGCGATGACGACCTCCTTCGGGATCGACGTGCGAATCTCGACGGGAAGGTGGACGGACTTGAACCCCTGCACGTCGACGTGGATCTCGTAGGGGTTGAAAGGGACCGAGAAGAACTGGAACGTGCCGTCGCGGCCGGTCGTCGTGTCGGAGTGGAAACCGGAGATGTCGTTGCGAAGCTGGACGGGTACCGAGCCCAGCGCCTTGCCGTCGGGGCCGTTGACGACGCCGCGGATGGATCCGCCCGAGCCCTGGCCCAGAGCCACACGGGCGCACAGCATGAGAAGTGGAATTGACCCGAGAACTCGCAGATACGGGTGCCTGGCTTTCGCCGTCATGCGCTCTCCTCATCGAAATGGTCAGGGTTTCCCGGCGCGAGCGCCGGCCGCCTTCCCCACG
>JBASRI010000661.1:0-16431 GCA_049273755.1 Thermoanaerobaculia bacterium | reverse complement strand
CGCTGGGGGCGCTGGTCACGCTGGAGGCGGCGCGGCGGGGCGTGACGGCGCCGCTGGTGCTGGTGGCGCCGGCGCTGGGGTTCGGTTCGCGCTGGACGGAGAAGCTGGCGCCGGGCGATCCAGTGCGGTTCTACCACCACGGGCAGGAAAAGGACCTCGAGATCCACCGGCGGTTCTTCGAGGAGATGGCTCGGATTCAGGTCGATCGGGAACCGCCGGCGCAGAAGGTCTCCGTCCTGATGGGCGAGCAGGACGAAAGCGTTCCCTTCGTGGGTGTGGCGGCGACCTGGCGGCAGTGGCAGGCCGCGGGATCCCTCGCTCACGGCTCGCGGTTCGTCGCCATTCACGATGGCGACCACGGATTGATAGGCTTCGTCGACCAAATCGCCGAAGCGATTCGCGCTTCATGAGAAAAGAGAGGCCGCGGTGAGGACGCCACGCTCTACCGGACATCGATCACGCTCTCGAATGGAAGCGCCAACCTCAGAGGAGCAGTGAGCGGCCGCGCCTGACCGGATAGAATCGGCGCCCCATGGCTCTTTCGGGGCTCGGACTCTTCCTGCTGGAAGCCTGCGCGGGGACCGCGTTCCTGCTGGCGTTCTTTCCCCCGAAGGTCCTCGGGCGCGGGTTCTTTTCGCTCCACGGGGGTCTCGCCGCGGCGTTCGGAGCGCTGGCGATGGCCGCGAGGCCCGGGGGGCTGCCGTTGGCCCCAGTTGCACTGGCAGTCGTCCTGCTCGTCGTCTACACCATTCTCGCCCACGTGGGTCGGGCGGCACTGGCGCTGCCGCTGCTGCTGGGAGGCGCGGTTTGCGCGGGCTACGGCCTGATCCGCATGGCGCTGGCAGCGCCCCGAGCGGGCGGAGACGCCTGGACCGCCGTGGGCGCGGCGGCGGGAGGTCTCTTCTTCGGCGCCGTGCTTTTGACTATGAACCTGGGCCACTGGTACCTGGTGTCCCGCTCGTTGCCCTTCGCGTTGCTCGCGCGCGGGGCGGCGCTCTTCGCCGGCCTCGCGGCGTTTCGGACGGCATACCTCGCGGCCGCCGTCGTGGCGCACCGCGGCACGGAGGGCCTGAACGCACTGCTCTCGCTCGAGCGGGACGCGCTGTTCTTTTTGTTCCGAGTGCTCTGGGGCATCGTCGGGCCCCTCGCGCTTTCGTATTTCATCTGGCGCACGGCCGAGATGAAGTCGAACCAGGCGGCGACCGGGCTTCTCTACGTGGCTCTGGTCTTCGTCCTGATCGGCGAGCTCCTGTCCTCCTACCTGACGGTGGCGACGGGGTTCCCGGCGTAGCGTGCGCGCCCGTCGCTATTGCCCGGACTGTCTGACGTCGCGGGAGCACGGAGAGGGGGACGCCGGCTCGCACGCCTGCGCCAAGTGCGGGCGGGCCTACGAGGTGGCTTGGGACGGAACGATCGCGCGCGACGGGGTTGAGCTCTGCGGGTTCTGCGGCAACCGGACCTTCTTCCTGCAGAAAGACTTCGATCAGCGCCTGGGCTGCCTGATCATGGCGGCATCGCTCGGCGCGGCGCTCCTGGTCGGCTGGCGGCTGGGCTGGATCTGGTTCACGCCGGTGCTCCTCGCCACGGTCTTGATCGACTGGATCGTGGCCGCCCGGATCCGTCCGGTTACGATCTGCTACCGCTGCGACGCCGAGTACCGCGACGTGCCCATCCACCCGCGCCACAAGGGCTACGATCCCCACGTCGCGGAACGCTTCGCGGAGAAGAAGACGTTGCGGCGGATGCGATGAGGATTTACGACGTCTCGCGCCGGATCTCGGAATTGACGCCCGTCTGGCCGGGCGACGTGCCGTTCTCGTGGCGGGAGACGGCAAGCCCGGGCGGCGGCGCGCCGTGGGGCTCGACGTGCTTCACGATGAGCGCGCACTGCGGGACGCACGCGGACGCTCCGGGCCACGTCTTCGCAGACGGAAAAGGGATCGGGGACGCGCCGCTGGCGGCCTACATCGGATCGGCGAAGGTGGTCGCTCTGCCGGGCCTGGGCGAGGTCGGTGCGGACGCGCTCCCGCCCAGGTGCCTGGGCGCGCCCCGCGTGCTCTTCCGCAGCGGCGGCAAGGCGTCGCTCTCGCCGCTGGCGGCCATCCGCCTCGCCGAGAAGGGTGCGATGCTCATCGGCACCGACGCCGCCTCGATCGACCCGGAGGACGCCGAGGACCTGCCGGCGCATCGGGCACTTCTTTCCCGCGGCGTCGCTCTGCTCGAGGATCTCGACCTCTCAGGCGTGCCCGAAGGCGACTACCAGCTCGTAGCCCTTCCGCTGCGCTTCCAGGACCTGGATGCCTCGCCCGTCCGGGCGATCCTGATCGCGGAGTGACCGGCCCGTTCTAAGGGAAGAGGCCCCGGATCCTCGTCGCCTCCTCGACTCGGCCGACCGCCAGCACCAGGGCGCCCGTGCGCAGGTCCGTGTCGTGCCGCCGCGCGGCCTCGGCCACGTCCTCGTAGGCGCGCCGGATCGTGCGCTCGAGGTGGCTGCGCACGACGTCCGGGTCCCAGAAAAACGAGTAGAGGTCCTGGACCCACTCGAAATAGGAAACGGTCACGCCGCCCGCGTTGGCGAGGATGTCGGGGATGACCACCGTGCCGTTGCGGCGCAGGATGTCGTCGGCGTCTGGCGTCGTCGGCCCGTTGGCCGCCTCGGCCACGATCTTCGCCTTGATGCGGGGTGCGTTCTCGCGGGTGATGACGCCCTCGAGGGCTGCGGGCACCAGGATGTCCACGGGGAGCTCCAGCAGCTCTGCGTTGGAGATCGTCTGCCCGCGGGCCGCGGTGACGGACCCCCTTTTCTCCTTGGCCGCGTTGACGAGGTCGATGCGCAAGCCCTTCTTGTCGTAAATGCCGCCGCGCGAGTCGGACACCGCCACGACCTTCGCACCGCCCTCATCCAGGAATTTCGCGACCGCGGCGCCGGCGTTGCCGTAGCCCTGCACGGCGGCCGTGGCGCCCTTCAACGGCAGGCGCATGCGCTTGGCCGCCTCCTCGATGGCGACGAAGCAGCCTTCCGCAGTGGCCTCGTTGCGGCCGGCCGAGCCGCCGAGCTGGATCGGCTTTCCGGTCACGACGCCGAGCGTCGAGAAACCCTGCGTCATCGAGAAGGTGTCCATGATCCAGGCCATGTGCTGCGGCGTGGTGTAGACGTCGGGGGCGGGGATGTCGCGGTCATGACCAAGCACGATGGCGATCTCCGAGGTGTATCGGCGGGTGATACGCTCGTTCTCCCCGTCGGAGAGCTTTTTGGGATCCACCGTGACGCCGCCCTTGGCGCCGCCGAAGGGAATGTTCACGACGGCGCATTTCCAGGTCATCCACATGGCCAGCGCCTTGACTTCGTCGAGGGTCACGCCGGGGTGGAAGCGGATGCCGCCCTTGGAGGGGCCGCGGGCGATCGAGTGCTGGACGCGGTAGCCCGTGAAGACCTTGGTGCGTTTGTTGTCCATGCGCACCGGAATCGAAACGATGAGCTGGCGCTTGGGTTGCCGCAGGATGTCGCGCATACCGGCGTCCAGGCCGAGCAGCTCGGCCGCGCGCTGGAATTGGCGCTGCGCGAATTCGTACGGGTTGAGGTTCTCGGGCGCAGGCTCGGGAGCGGAGGGCTTCTTCTTCGGTGGGGCCGGGGCGGGTTTGCGCTTCGATGCCATTCGTCTCTCCTGCGCTCTGAGCGCGGTTGGGGATCCGGAGCCCGAGATCAGGGACCGCCGAGGGGGAGGATTTCGGCCGCCCTGCGCGCGATCTGCCACAGCGAGGCCGGAAAGATTCCGAGGGCGAGGATTCCGGCGGCGCAGAGAGCGAGGGCGAGTCCGTCGGCGGGGGCCAGCGGCGGCGCTCCCAGCTCGTCCACGGGATCGCGCATATAGAGGACGTAAACGACCTTCAAATAGTAACCGATCGACACGAGGCTGTTCGCAACGCCGATCAGGGCGAGCGCGTAGAGCCCCTGCTCCAGGGCCGCCTTGAACACGAAGAACTTGCCGATGAACCCGGCCGTCGCCGGAATACCGGCGAGCGAGAAGAGGCACAGCGCGAGCACCGCCGATGCGAAGCGCGCGCGGCGGCCCTCTCCGGCCAGCATCGCCACCGGATGCGCCTTCGTCTCGTCGCGGTAGAGCGCGGAGACCGCGGCGAAGGCTCCGGCGTTGGATGCGAGGTACGCGAAGAAGTAGACGATCACCGCCGCGAGAGCGTCGCGCCCGAACACGGCCAGCGCGATCGTGACGTAGCCCATGTGCGCGATCCCGGAGTAGGCGAGGAGGCGCTTGATGTCGCGCTGCGAGAGCGCGACGACGTTTCCGAGCGTCATCGAGAGGATCGCCAGCGCCGCGATGGCGGTCCGGAACCGGTCGGGCATGCCCGACTCGAAGACGGCCGAGAAGACCCGGTACAACACGAGCACGCTCGCTCCCTTGGGGGCGACCGACAGGTACAGTACGGCCGGCGTCGGCATGCCCTGGTAGACGTCCGGCGCCCAGGCGTGGAAAGGCGCGAGGGACATCTTGAACCCAAATCCCACCAGCAGGAGCAGAAGCCCGAAGGCGACCGCGGGGCTCTCGGCCAGTCCGGGGCGCGTCAACCCTTCCAGTTTCGATCCTCCGCTCGCCCCGAAGAGCAGCACGACGCCGTAGATCGTGAAGGCCGAGCCGAAGGCCCCCGTCAGGAAGTACTTCAGCCCCGCCTCCGCGGAGGCCTCGACGCGGCGGAAGAACGCGGCCAGCACGTAGAAGGCGAGCGAGAGGGTCTCGAGGCCGATGAAGATGATGAGCAGGTCGAGGCCGCGGGTCATCAACGACACGCCGAGGTGGCCCCAGAGGAGCAGGGCATAGAACTCGCCGTTCTCCTCGCCCGACCGCTCCAGGTACGGCTTGGCGACCAGAATCGCCAGGGCGGCGGTGGCGCCCACGAAGAGGCCGACAACCAGCGTCAGGGTCGAGGACTCGAGGCGCCCGCCGAAGGCGGTGCCGATCGGCGCCCTTGCCAGGAAGAAGAGCGACGAGGCCACGCCGAGGAGCGCGAGGGAAGCGAACCAGCGCCGCAGTCCGGGCGCGAAGGCTTCGAGCAAGAGGATGATGCAGCCGGCCGCCGCCAGCGCCGCCTCCGGCGCGATCGCGGCCAGGTCGGTCTGCGTGAACTGGACGAAGCTCTCGGTCACGGCCTCGCCTTTTCCGCGACCGCGAGCCGTTTGGCGGTCACCGTCTCCTGGAGCGATTCGACGGAAGCCCGTAGCCGGTCCAAAACGTCGTTGGGCCGCGCGCCGATCCAGACCATCAGGACGACGAGGATTCCGGCGGCGAGAAGCTCACTCAGCCGCACGTCCGTCAGGGTCTTGTTCTCCTCGTGCTTGAGCGGGTTCCAGAAAACCCGCATCACGAGCGTGAGCATGTAGATCGCCGACAGGATGACTCCGGTCGCGGCGGCGATCGCCCAACCCCGGTGGGGCGAGGCCCAGGCGCCGATGAGGATGAGGAATTCGCCGACGAAGCCGTTCAGGCCCGGCAGCCCGATGGAGGAGAGCGTCGCGATCAGGAAGAGCGCGGTCGTCACCGGCACCACGCCCGCGATCCCGCCGTAGGCCTCGATCTCGCGCGTGTGCCGGCGCTCGTAGAGGCAGCCGACGAGGAGGAAGAGGGCGCCCGTGGAGAGCCCGTGGTTGACCATCTGAAGGATCGAGCCCTGAAGCGACATGGTCGTGAAGGCGCCGACGCCCATCACGACCAGGCCCAGATGCGAGACCGAGGAGTAGGCCACGAGCCGCTTCATGTCGTGCTGCGGGTACGCAACGAACGCGCCGTAGACGACGCCGATGACGCCGAGGACCCCGACCCACGGCGCGTAGCGCATCGCCGCTTCGGGAAAGAGCGGGAGCGCGAAGCGCAGGTATCCGTACACGCCGAGCTTCAGGAGCACGCCAGCGAGGATGATCGAGCCTGCCGTGGGCGCCTCGGTGTGCGCGTCGGGCAGCCACGTGTGCAGCGGGAAGACCGGTACCTTGATGGCAAAGGCCAGGGCGAAAGCGACGAAGAGCAGCGTCTCGACCCTTCCAGAGAAAGAGAGGCGATAGAGGTCCTCGAAGGCGAACGACCAAACGCCCGTCACGGCGTGGTGCCGGATCGCGATGTAGAGAATGGCCAGGAACATCAGGAGGCTGCCCGCCATCGTGAAGAGGAAAAACTTCATCGCCGCGTAGATCCGGCGGGCGCCACCCCAGATCCCGATGATGAAGTACATCGGGACGAGCATCACTTCCCAGAAGAAATAGAAGAGCGCCAGGTCCAGCGCGACCAGGCTCCCCAGCATCCCGGTCTCGAGCACCAGGAAGGCGATCGAGTAGCCGCGGACCTCCTTCTCGACGTGCGTCAGCGAGAAGAGGAGGGCGATGGGCGTCAGGATCGTGGTCAGGAGGACGAGCACGAGCGAGATCCCGTCGAGTCCGAGCGAGTAGGAGATGCCCAGCTGCGGGATCCACGGCGCCTGCTCCCGGAACTGGAAGCCTTTTTGGACGACGTCGAACCGCCACCAGAGCGGCAGGGACAGGAACGCCACGGCGGTCGCCACGGCCAGGCCGAATGTCTTGGCCTCGCGCTCGAGCGACCGGGGAAAGAGCAGCAGCACGGCCGCGCCCGCGGCCGGCAGGAAGACCAGTACGGACAAGAGGTGCTCGCGCACGAGCTCCGACATCTAGGTGGTCCCCACGACGAAGAGCAGCAGCGCCACCAGTCCGAGCAGGAAGGACAGCGCGTAGTTGCGGACGTTGCCGGTCTGGAGGAATCGCAAGAAGTCGCCGGCGAGCTCGACCATGAACGCTCCGGCGTTGAGGATCCCGTCGATGATCAGAACGTCCACGACCTTCCAGAGCGTGCGCGCGGTCCACTCGAAGGGCCGCACGAACAGGACGTCGTAGAGGCGGTCCACCCGGAAGGCCTCGGCGACGAGCCCGTAGAGACCCGGAAAGGCGGCGGCGATCCGCGCCGGGGCGCGGCCCTCCTCCTTCGCGTACCACTTCCAGGCGAGGAAGATGCCCGACGCGGCCAGGGCGACGGACACGGCCATGAGGAGCCACTCGGTCGCGTGCGGAAGGGCCTCGTGCGGCTCCGCGCGGCCCGCGATCGGGAGCAGGATCGGCGCGAGAAATTGTCCGACCCGATTGCCGTTCGCGGAGATGACCGCGGGGAGACCCACCCAGCCGCCCACGATCGACAGGAACGCGAGAACGACCACGGGTACCGTCATGGAGGGCGGCGCCTCGTGGAGGTGGTGCTCCTGCTCCGAGGTGCCGCGGAATCGTCCGTAGAACGTTAGAGAGACCACGCGGAACATGTAGAAGGCGGTGAGCCCCGCGGTGAAGAGCGCGACAGCCCAGAAGACGCGTCCGTAGCCGCCGTGCTCGAAGGCGGCCGAGAGGATCGCGTCCTTCGAGAAGAACCCGGCCAGCGGCGGGATTCCCGCAATCGCGAGGGTCGCGATCAGGAAGGTCGCATACGTGATCGGGAGCCTGGACTTCAGCCCTCCCATGTGGCGGACGTCGAGGTCGTCGCCCATCGCGTGCATCACTGAGCCCGCGCCGAGGAAGAGGCAGGCCTTGAAGAACGCGTGCGTCATGACGTGGAACATGCCGACCGTGAAGGCGCCCACGCCGCACGCCAGGAACATGTAGCCGAGCTGCGAGATCGTCGAGTACGCAAGGACCCTCTTCAGGTCGTTCTGGGCGACGGCGATGATGCCGGCGAAGATCGCGGTGAAGCAGCCGATCGCGGCCACGAAGAGCATGACCTCCGGCGCCAGCCGGAAGAGAACGTTGCAGCGCGCCACCATGTACACGCCGGCCGTGACCATCGTCGCGGCATGGATAAGAGCCGAGACCGGCGTGGGGCCCGCCATGGCGTCCGGGAGCCAGACGTACAGCGGAAATTGTGCGCTCTTGCCCATGGCGCCGACGAAGAGGCAGAGGCAGATGATCGCCAGGCCGGGCGCGTAGCGCGTCGGGTCGACGGCGGCCTTGTTGAAGACCTCGGTGTAGTTGAGCGAGCCGAACGTCGTGAAGATGGCGAACATGCCGAGGAGAAACCCGTAGTCGCCGATCCGGTTGACGACGAACGCCTTTCGCCCCGCCTCGGCGGCGTACTCCCTCCAGAAGTAGTAACCGACCAGAAGGTAGGAGCACAGGCCCACGCCCTCCCAGCCCACGAACATCAGGACGAAGCTCTCCGCCAGCACGAGCAGGAGCATCGCGAAGAGGAACAGGTTCAGATACGCGAAGAAGCGGGCGTACCCGGCGTCGGTCGCCTCGTGGCGCATGTAGCCGATCGAGTAGACATGGATCAGGAAGGCCACGAACGTCACGAAGGCGAGCATCAGGGTCGAGAGCGGGTCCAGGCGGAAGGAGAAGTCGAGGGAGAGGTCACCGACGCTGATCCAGCTCCCGTACGTCTCGACGACCGGCATGCGGTCGCCCGTCAGGAACGGGATCACGCGCGTGTAGGCCGCGACCGTGGCCAGGCCCGCCGCACCAACGCCGACCGCCGAGACGAAGGACTTGCCAAGGCGCGTGCCCAGCAGGGCGCTGACCGCGAAGCCCGCCAGCGGGATCACGGGGATCAGCCACAGCGGCGCGCTCATCGACGTCCGCGCCTCACCACTTGAGCAGGTGGATCTTGTTCACGTCGATCGTCTCGGTGTGCCGGAAGAGTGCCACGAAGATCGCCAGGCCCACGGAGGCCTCGGCCGCGGCGATCGCGATGACGAAGAAGACGATGATCTGCCCTTCCCGGGAGGGAAGCGCCGCACCGTACCCGAGCAGGGCGAGGTTCGCCGCGTTCATCATCAGCTCGATCGACAGGAAGATCTGGATCGCGTTGCGCCGCAGGAGGGCGCCAGCGATCCCGATGCAGAAGAGAGCGCCCGAGGCGAGCAGGACGTCGGAGAGCGGAATCGTGCCGATCATGCCCGCCTCTCCCGCCGCGCCAGGACGAAAGAGCCGACCAGCGCCGCCAGGAGCAGTACCGAAACCGCTTCGAAATGAAGGAGATAGCCCGAGAACAAGGCACGGGCGAGGGCCGCCGCGTCGCCGAAGGCGGCAGGGTCCTCCGCTGCGGCCGGCGGGATCTTCGTCCCCGAACCCCGGAGCGTCCCCAGCAGCAGCACGGTGAACACCACGATGGCCGCGCCGCCGAGGACCGTTTGGATCGGCCGCCCGCTCCTCTCCTGCCCCTGGGTCGCGAGGTTCAAGAGCATCAGGACGAAGAGGAAGAGGACGAGGATGGCGCCCGCGTAGACGATGACCTGGATGACCGCGATAAAGGGCGAGAACAACAGCACGTAGCCGATCGCGAGGCCGAAGAACGCGACGACCAGGGCGAGCACGCTCCTGACCGGGTTGCGGTTGACGACCATGAGGCCCGAGAAGAGGATCGCCAGCGCCATCGCGGCGTCGAAGACGAGGCGCGAGCCGCTCACCGGCTCGTCCTCCAGATCTCGAGCGCGGCAACCCAGAAGAGATTGACCAGGCCGAGCGGCAGAAGAGCCTTCCACCCGAGCTTCATCAACTGGTCGTAGCGGAATCGCGGCAGCGTCCAGCGCACCCACATGAAGACGCAGACCAGCAGGCCGGTCTTCAGAGTGAAGACGAGCACCGAGAGCAGGACGCCGAGGAGGCTCTTGGGGTGGAAGCCCGGCAGCGACCAGCCGCCGAAGTACAGGGTCGCCGTGATGGCGGAGGCGACCACGACGTTGACGTATTCCGCCATCTGAAACGCGCCGAAGCGCATGGCCGAGTACTCGGTGTGATATCCGGCGACGAGCTCGGCCTCGGCCTCGGGCAGGTCGAACGGAAGCCGGTTGGTCTCGGCGAACGCGGACACGAAGAAGATGAGAAATCCCAGGGGCTGAAGGAAGATGTTCCAGCGCGGCACGAACCCCAGCCACGTGCCATGCTGCATGGCGACGACGTCGGTCAGCCGGAACGAACTCGCGGCCAGGATGACCCCCGCCGCGGCCGTCGTCATGGCAAGCTCGTACGAGATGATCTGGGCGCTCGACCGGATCCCTCCCATCAGCGAGAACTTGTTGTTGGAGGCCCAGCCGGCGAGCACGATCGCATAAACGGAGAGCGAGGTCATCGCGAAGACGTAGAGGATCCCGATGTTCACGTCGGCGCCGATCAGCGGGATCTCGCGGCCGTCGATCTTGAGCGTCGGCCCGAAGGGGACAACGGCGAAGGTCGAGAGGGCCGAGAAGACGGCGATGGCGGGCGCCAGATAGTAGAGAGTGCGATCGACGCTGCTCGGCGTGACCGCCTCCTTCGTGAACATCTTGACCATGTCTGCGACGGCCTGAAAGAGACCGAACGGGCCGACGCGATTGGGGCCCACTCGGTCCTGGATGAACGCAGCGCCGCGGCGCTCGAGCCAGGTCAGGGGGATGACGAGAACCGGAAGGGTCAGCGCCGGAACCGCCACCCGCAGCGCCACGATGGTCCAGTCGAGGGCCGTCACGGCTGCCCCGTCCAGACGAAGTCGCCCTTCTTCAGGAGGATGCCGCCTTCCAGCTCCTCCTCCTTTACGTGCCGATACGCCGCGACGTCGCGAGCGATCTCGCGGAGCAGATCCAAGGGCGTCCAGTTCCGGGCGCCGTAGCCGAGGACGTTGGCGAGCAGCAGTAACAGCTCCCAGTGCGCGCGGACGGGAGGCCTGGGGAGGAAAGCGCGGTCGAACTTCTGCACGCGGCCCTGGACGTTCGTGAACGTGCCCTCTTTCTCGGCCAGCGAAGAAGCGGGCAGAACGATGTCGGCCGAGCGCACGAGTGCGTTGGACTCGCGGGCCATCGCCACGAGGAACCGGGCCCGGCGAAGCTGCGCGATCTTTTCGGCATCGTCCGCCATCGCCCCGAACGCCGCGTCCGCGACGACGATGACCTCCGGAGACGCTTTTCCGGAAAGGATCGCCTCCAGGCCGTAGCCGCCCTTGCCCGGCGAAAGGCCCATGTCCCGCGCGCCGCGAAAGTTGGCCGCCGCTTCGTCGCCCTCGACCCAGCCGTTGACTGACTTGATCTTGCGTACGCGCGACTTGTCCACGACCACGTCGCGGTTGGGGCAGGCGAGGTGGTCGGCGATCTTGCGGAGCAGGAAGTTCTCTTCGTTCGAGAGGTTGGCGGAGCCCAGGAAGAAGAGGGCCGAGGGGCCGGTCGTCTCGACGGTCCGGCGGATCTCCTCCGCGATGCGCTCGATCGCCAGGGGCACGATCAAGTCCTTGACCTCGTTGCCGCGCCTCCCGCTCGCGCGGTGCACGTCGCGGGCGTTCAGGCTCTCGGAGAGGAGGCGTCCGTAGTCGCAGAGCCAGTAGTCGTTGACCGGCGGGTTCAGCCGCGGCAGGAACCGGTAGACGATCTCGTCCTTCGACTCGATCGAATTGTTGCAGCCGATGTTGCACCCGGGGCAGACCGACTTCGTCTTGGCCAGGTACCAGACCCGGCTTCGGAAGCGGAACTCGCGCATCGTCAGTGCGCCGACTGGGCAGACGTCCGCCGCGCAGACCGACCAGTCGTTGGCCAGCGGCTGTCCGTCGTGGGTCCAGACGAGGGTCCGGCCGCCCCGGTCGAGGAAGGTCAGCTCGGCCGTGCCCGCGATCTCCTGCGTGAACCGGATGCACCGCGTGCACTGGATGCACCGGGTCATGTCGGCGATGACGTGCGGGCCGATCATCGTCCGGTCGAATCCCGGATACTGACGCTTCTTCTCGTCGTACTGGGAGAGCTGCTGCCCGTAGCCGAAACCGTTGTCCTGGAGCGTGCACTCGCCGGCCTGGTCGCAGATCGGGCAGTCGAGCGGGTGGTTGATGAGCAGGAACTCCATCGTCGCCGCCCGGGAGCTGCGGACTTTCTCGCTCGTCGTCTTGACGGAGAGCCCGTCTTTGAGCGGGATCGCACAGGCGGCCTGGATCTTGGGCATGCCTTCGATCTCGACGAGGCACATGCGGCACTGCCCGACGACCGAGAGGCGCGGGTGGAAGCAGAAGTGCGGGATGTCGATGCCCGCGAGCTTCGCCGCGTCGATGAGGTTGACGTTCTTGGGCACCTCGACGGCCCTTCCGTCGAAGAGGACCGTGAACGTGTCCTTCTGCGGCGGCGGGGGAGCGGCGAGAGGCGGCGGCGCCGGTGCGGTGCTCACTTGATCAATGATCCTTCCAAGGGAGCGTAAACGGTCGCCACCGTTCCCCGCTCTCGTGCGGCCGCGCCGGGCGGCCGCTCAAGAGACCGCGGCCCGACCAGACAACGTTTGTGCTCGACGTGGTGGAGGTACTCGTCGCGGAACTTCGTGACCGAGGACAGCGGCGGCGCGATCGCCGCGTCGGCGAACACACAGATCGTCATGCCGTTGGCCATCTGGTTGCAGATGCGAGTCAACAGGTCCACGTCCTCGGCGCGCCCCGTCCCCTCCTCGATCCGGGTCAAGACCGTGTAGAGCCACGGCGTGCCCTCGCGGCAGGGAGTGCACTGGCCGCACGACTCGTGGGAGAAGAACTTCGAGAGGTTCTGAGCGGCGTCGACGATGCACGTGTCCTCGTTCATGACGATGATCGCAGCGGAGCCGAGCATCGAGCCCTTGGCAGCCACGCCGTCGAAGTCGAGCGGACAGTCCTCGATCTCGGCGGCCGTGAGCATGTTGGCCGAGGCGCCGCCCGGGATGACCGCCTTGACCTTCCTGCCGCCCTTCATGCCTTGCGCGTAGTCCTGGCCGAAGATCAGGTCCTTGAGCTGGAGGCCCATCGCGGCCTCGTAGACACCGGGGCGATTGACGTGGCCCGAGATGCAGTAGAGCTTGGGACCCGTGTTCTTCTCGTTGCGACCGATCTTGGCGAACCACTCAGCGCCGCGGTTGACGATGTGGGGCACGCAGGCCAGCGTCTCGACGTTGTTGACGATCGTCGGGCAGCCGAAGACGCCGTGCACGGCGGGGAAGGGCGGCTTGATCCGCGGCTGGCCCCGCTTTCCCTCGAGGCTCTCGATCAGGCCGGTCTCCTCGCCGCAGATGTAGGCGCCGGCGCCCCGGTGCACGTACATGTCGATCGTTGCGCCCGAGCCCAGGACGTTCTGGCCGAGGAACCCCTTGGCGTACGCCTCTTCGATCGCCCTGTCGAGGATCCGCGCGCCGTCGTAGAACTCGCCGCGAATGTAGATGTACGCGGTCTGGCACTTGATGGCGTATGCCGAAAGCGCGACGCCCTCGATGACCTGGTGCGGGTCTTCTTCCATGAGGAGCCGGTCCTTGAAGGTGCCCGGCTCGGACTCGTCGGCGTTGCAGAGCAAATAGATCGGCTTGCCCTTGGTGTCCTTGGGCAGAAACCCCCACTTCACGCCGGTCGGGAAGCCCGCGCCGCCGCGGCCGCGCAGCCCCGATTTCTTGACCTCGTCGGTGAGCTGCTCGGGCGTCACTCCGCCGGTCAGCACCTTGCGGAGGGCGGCGTAGCCGCCGTCGGCCATGTAGGTATCGATCGAGCGGGAGTTCGGGGTCCCGACCCGTTTCAAGAGGACGCGTTCCACGGTCAGAACTCTCCCGAGAGCCGGTCGAGAAGCGCCGAGAGCTTCTTCTCGTCCATCGGCTCGTAGTACTTGTCGTTGACCATCATCGAGGGAGCGCGATCGCACCCGGCGATGCACTCGACCTCGACCAGCGTGAACTTGCCGTCCCGCGTCGTCTCCTCCAGGTCGATCCCGAAGCGCCGCCGGCAGTGCTCGACGAGGGCTCCGGCGCCGGCGAGGTGACAGGAGATGGAGGTGCAGATTTGGAGAAGGTTCTTACCGGTGGGCCGTAAGTTGTACATCGTGTAGAAGGTCAGCACGCCGTCCACGTGGGACGGGGGGAGGTCCAGGATCCGAGCGACCTCCTCGGCGGCCTCCTTGGAGATCCAACCCCAGTTCTCCTGCGCCACCCACAGCACGGGAAGCAGGGCCGCCTGCTTCGTGGGGTAGCGCTCGAGGATCTTTTCGATCCGCGCCATGGCCTCCGGCGGGAACTTGCGGGGCTGCCCGGCCTCTTCGATCCGGTAGCGGGTGTGGCTCACCAGTCGAACGCGCCTTTCTTCCAGATGTAGGCGTACCCCACGGCCAGGATCACCATGAACGCCAGCATTTCGAGGAAGAGGGGCCAGCCGGCCGAGCGGAAGACGAGAGCCCAGGGGTAGAGAAACGCGATTTCCACGTCGAACAGGATGAACACCATGGCGATGACGAAGAACTGGATCGAGATCCGCTTGTGCGAGTCGTCGATCGGGGGCATCCCGCTCTCGAAGGTCGTGAGCTTCTGGCGCGTCGGAAGCTTGAGCCCCAGCAGCAAGTTCAGGAGCAGGATGACGGCAGCCATCCCCCCGGCGAGGACGAGCACAAGGAGGATGGGAACGAATGTCTGGGGCATGGAGCAGGCGAACTTTTTCACAAGGCCAGAAGCGAGTCAACGCATGTGGAAGAGCCCAAAGGAGCTACGGTCCGGACAGGCACGCTAGGATCTCGCCGTGCCCGAGAATTTTCGCCCCGCCGCTCTCGTGCCCGCTTTTGAGGCGGAGCGAACTGTCGCAGCGGTGGTTCGCGGGATCCGGAAAAGCGTGCCGCGCGTGCTCGTCGTCGACGACGGGTCGACAGATGGGACCGCCACCGAGGCGGCCGCTGCGGGCGCCGAGGTCCTCCGGCGCGGCGAGAACGGAGGAAAGGGCGCCGCGATCCGGTCGGGCCTCGAGCGCGTTCTGTCCTCCGACGCGACGCACGTCGCGTTTGTGGACGCCGATGGGCAGCACGATCCGGCCGACCTGCCGCGCCTGCTCGCAGCGGCGCGCCGGGGAGAAGCGTTCGTGATCGGTTCGCGGATGCAGAACCCCGACTCGATCCCGACTTACCGCTACCGGACCAACGAAATCGGAAGCCGGATCCTGACCCGCATGACCGGCCTCGAGATCGAGGACGCGCAGTCCGGCTACCGGCTGGTCTCCTCGGCCCTCCTGCGAAAGCTGTCCCTGAACGCCCGGGGTTACACCATCGAGACCGAAATGCTCTTGAAGGCGGCGCGCCACCTCGACCGCTTCGCGCACGTGCCGGTCCGCGCCATCTACGGCGGCGGCTCCCATTACCGTCCCTTCCGCGACACCTGGATCATTTCGTGGGGGGCGGTGTACTACAAGGTGTTCGAGACGGATTGACGGCGTCGCCGTCAATCCTGTCTCGAACATCCCGAGGCGCGGAGCGCCGAGGGATCCCTTTCGAGCGCCAGCGGGACTCAAAAGGGATCCCTCGCTTCGCTCGGGATGACAGCCTTACCCGCTACAATCGCCGGCTCGTGCCCGAGCCCACGCTCACTCCGCTGCGCCTTCCCGGCCGCGCGCCGCGCGTTCTGACGATCGACGCCGAGGACTGGTTCCACGTCTGCGGGGACGGGTACTACTCGGATCCCCGGCGCTGGGACGCGTTCGCCCCGCGGATCGAGACGACCCTGACGGCGCTCCTCGACGCGCTCGAGTCCGGAAAGCACCGCGCGACGGTCTTCGTGCTGGGTTGGATCGCGCGGCGATATCCGCACCTCGTCCGCGAGGCGGCCCGTCGCGGGCACGAGATCGGCGTGCATGGAGACCTTCACCTCCGCGCCGACGAGATGTCTCCCGACGAGTTCCGCGAGGATTTGCGGCGGGCGCGCGGGGCGGTGGAGGAGGCGGCGCAGAGCCAGGCTGTCTGCTACCGCGCCGCGGAGTGGTCGATCCGAGAGAGCGCGGCGCCCGCCTTGCGCCTGCTCGCCGCCGAGGGTTTCGCCTGCGACGCCTCGATGATGCCCGTACCGCCTCTGGGCCCGCGCACCGGCCCGGCCGGACCGTGCCGCATCGCGGGCGAGGGCTGGGCGCTGACCGAAGTGCCTCCTCTGACGGGCCGCGCGTTCGGGCGCCGGCTGCCGATGGGAGGCGCCTGGCCGTTTCGCGTGCTGTCGGAACGCAGGCTCGCCGCCGCCGAGGAAGCGTTTCGCTCGGCCGGCTGGCCGGCGGTCTTCACCCTCCATCCCTGGGAGCTCGACCCCGCGCACCCTCCGATGGAGGGCCTGTCGCCGCTCGGTCGGACGGTCCACTTCCTCGGTCTTTCGGGCTGGCCCGAGAGGCTGCGGCGATGGCTACAGCGGGACCGCTGCGTCGCGCTTTCCGACGTGCTGCCGCGTTTGGAGCCCGTGTGAAGCGCGCGGCGTTTCTCTTCCCGGGCCAGCTCTCCGAGTGGATCGGCATGGGCCGAGACTTCTACGATGAAGACGCCGACGCCCGCGCTCTCTTCGCGCTGACCTCGCAGCGCTGCGGCCGGGATCTCGAGCGGCTGATGTTCGAGGGACCCGAGGACGCGCTGCACGAGAACCTCGCGGCCCAGGCGGCCGTCTATCTGGTCTCGACACTCGCCTCCCGCGCCCTGGAG
>JBASRI010000646.1:0-3593 GCA_049273755.1 Thermoanaerobaculia bacterium | reverse complement strand
CCTTACGACAAGGCGCTGGCGCTCGTCTCGGCGATGGCCGGCCGGAATTGACCGCGTAGCGATCGGCGAGCCGATCGCGGAGCGGTCATCCCGAGGCGCGTAGCGCCGAGGGATCCCTTTCTTACCTCTGTCCCGCTAGAATCCGCGGTCCAAGGAGGCTTCGGCAATGCCCCTGCTCTCGGTCGGCGACAAGGCGCCCGCGTTCCAGACGACGAACCAGGACGGAGAAAAAGTCTCGCTGTCCGATTTCAAGGGGCAGAAGGTCGTGCTGTACTTCTATCCGAAGGACGACACGCCCGGCTGCACCAAGGAAGCGTGCTCCTTCCGCGACGGTTGGTCCAAGTTCCGTAAGAAGAAGATCGCGGTGCTCGGCGTCTCGGCCGACGACGAGAAATCCCACAAGAAGTTCGCCGAGAAGTTCTCGCTGCCGTTTCCGCTGCTCGCGGACACCGACAGGAAGATCGTGAAGGATTACGGAGTGTGGGGCGAGAAGAGCCTCTACGGACGCAAGTTCATGGGGATCCATCGCGTCACCTACCTGATCGACGAGAACGGCAGGATCGCGGCCGTCTGGCCCAAGGTCAAACCGGACGGGCACGCGGACGAGCTCCTGGCGGCCGCCGGCAGCGCGTAGCGAGCGTGACGACGCTGCTCGAGCGCGTCAAGGCGATGATCGCGGGCGAGGCGCCGCCGCCGCCCGTCGGCGAGCTCGTCGGCTTCCGCGTCGTCGAGGCCGAGAGAGGGCGCGCGGTCTTCGTCCTGGACGCCGGCCCGCGCCACGCGAACCCGATGGGCACGCTCCACGGCGGCATCCTCTGCGACCTCGCCGATGCCGCGATGGGGATCGCCTACGCCACGACGCTCGAGGAGGGCGAGAGCTTCACGACGCTCGAGCTCAAGATCAACTTCCTGAAGCCCGTCTGGAACGCGCGCCTGACCGCCGTGGCGTGGGTCGTCAAGCGCGGCAAGGCGGTCGGCATGACCGAGTGCGACGTCACCGACGAGAAGGGCAGCCTCGTCGCGAAAGCGACGAGCACCTGCATGACGCTCGCGGGAAAGATGGCGGAGGGACGGTAAGTCCACGCCTGTCATTCCGAGGGCCGCAGGCCCGAGGAAGCCGACCACCGAAGGCAGACCTTCGGCAGTAGGCAACGACGTGCGAAGCGCGGCGTTCATCCCTTTTCGAGTCGCACCAAGACTTTAAAGGGATCCAGACAGTTACAGTCCCTTTGGCAATTCCGCCCGCACGTTTCCCTCGTAGAGCGAATCGAGCAGCGTCGCGGCGTCCTTGCCGGCGGGCGTCTCCTTCCTGGGAACCATCACGCGCGCCGTGTAGATGTGGTCGCCGGTCGAGCCGGTGCGCGGATCCTTGGCGCCCTGGCCGCGCAGCCGGAACTTCTGGCGGCCCTGCGTGCCGGGCGGGATCTTCGCGCGCCGCGTGCCGTGGATCGTGGGGACGTCGATCTCGGCGCCGGAGTACGCCTCCTTGATCGTGACCGGCACGACGCCGTGGATGTCGTTGCCGCGCCGTTCGAAGTACGGATGCGGCGTGACCCGCACTCCGACGTAGAGATCGCCGGGAGGGCCGCCGCGCTGGCCGGGACCGCCCTTGCCCGGAATGCGGATCGTTCCGCCGTCTTCGGTGCCCTCGGGAATCTTGATGCGCACGCGCTCGGACTCCGCGACGACGCCCTCGCCGTGACACGTCGGGCAAACGGTCTTGCCGGTGCGACCCGTTCCCCCGCAGGCCGGGCACGGCTTTTCGCGCCGCAGCGACAGCGTCGTCGTTCCGCCGAGCACCGCGTCGCGGAAGGGAACCTCGATCTGCCCGCGCACGTCGTCGCCCGGCTCGGGTCCGGTGGAGCGGCGCGCGCGGCCGCCGAAGATGTTGCCGAAGAGGTCGCCGAAATCGCCGCTCTCGAAGTGGACACCCTCTAATGGCGAGCCCGCCCCGAAGCCGCCCATTCCCGGGCCGCCCGCGCCGGCCGCGGCCGCCCGGGGGTCGAAACCCGGCCCCGGTCCGGCGTGGCCGAAGCGGTCGTAGGCCCGGCGTTTTTCCTCGTCCTCGAGCACTTCGTAGGCCTCCTGGACCTCCTGGAAGCGCTTCTGGGCGGCCTTGTCGCCGGGGTTGACGTCGGGGTGGAGCTTGCGGGCCAGGCGCCGGTAGGCCTTCTTCAGATCGGCTTCGGAAGCCCCCTTGGAGACCCCCAAAACCTCGTAATAGTCACGTTTAGCCATGCCCCGCGGGGCATTATAGCCACGCCGAAATTAAGCCATTGACACGCGCCCGGAGGCTAATATTATTAGTCTTAATCTTCGAAGCTTCTAATCTTATAAGGCATCGTAGAAGAGCGATTCGCGCATGAGCATCGACGAAATCGACCTTCGCATTCTCGACATGCTTCAACGCAACGGGAAGCTGTCCCAGGCGAGGATCGCCGGGGCTGTCGGGCTGACGACGCCTTCCGTCAACGAGCGCATCAAGAAGATGGAGCGCCACGGAATGATCAAGGGGTTCGTGGCGCTGCTCGACCACGAGAAGATGGGCCTGCCCCTGACCGCCTACGTCGACGTCGCCCTCGAGAGCCCGCGCTTCGAAAAGGGCTTCGTGGACGAGCTGGAGAAGCTTCTCGGCGTTCAGGAGTGCCACTACCTCGCGGGCGAATTCGCGTACCGCCTGAAGGTCAAGGCGGCGGATCCCGCCGGCCTCGCCGACTTCCTCCAACGGCGCCTCCTCTCGATCAAAGGCGTGACCCGCATCCAGGCGCAGATCTCGCTGTCCTCGAAAAAGGAATCGACGCTGCTGCCGCTGATTCCCGAGAAGGGCGAGAAGCCGGAGAAGTCGTAGGGGCGGGGCTTGCCCCCGCCCGTCGCTAGAACTTCGCCATCAACCCCGTGTTGGCCGTCACCCACTGCCGGTGCGGGTGCGCCGAGACGTTGTGGTACGTGAAGCGCAGCACCAGCGACAGGTGCTTGATGAGCCGGAAGTCTCCGTCCAGGCCCGCGTGCCAGCCGAACACGGTCTCGTCCCGGTCGGCATGTGGCTCGATGTCGGCCGGAACGGCGTCCGGACGGATCCCGTAGCCACCGATGCCCGCGAAAACCCCGGACGTGAAAAAGCCTTCCCAGAAGAGATAGGAGACGCCGACGGTCCCGTAGTCGACGCGCTCCTTGATCAGCGGAATCATGGCGGGTCCGTCGGGCGTCGTCACGACGCTCCCCGAGTTTGTCTGCGTCGTGCGCATCGAGCCGTACGTCAGACGCAGCAGCGTGCTCTCCTCCATCTTGTAGTCGACCCAGCCGTTGACTTCGCTGTGCTTGAAGCCGTCGAGCGTGGCCGTTCCGCTGATGTCGTTGACGAGGCCGACCGCCGCGCCGACGCCGAAGCTCTGCGCGGGCAGCGCCGCCGCCGCGGCCACAGCGATCCAAGCGAAGAAGAGCGTTTTGCGAATCCGCAAGGGCACCTCCCTTTCACGTCCCGAGGCGAGGCTAGTCTACAATTCGCTTCCCGGGTATACGGAGGCCGCCGCGAAAACGCCGAGGCGCAAGGGATGATCGAGATCGCGCGCGCCGCCGCGCGCTTCCTGCTGCCG
>JBASRI010000185.1:0-3953 GCA_049273755.1 Thermoanaerobaculia bacterium | reverse complement strand
AAGATGGACGGCTCGCCCCACTCGATCCGCAGCCGCGAGACGGCTTCGCGGCTGATGCCGCTGCCGCGAGCGGTCCAGCCCTGGACGGACTCTTGCGCGGAGACGAAGAGGAGCACGCGGGGGAACTGGGTGGCCAGCGCATCGAGGGCGGCTTCGGCGAGGCGGTCGCGCTCCGGCAACCGCAGCTCCGGACGCGGCAGCGCCCCGACGGGCCGTAGTTCGGGAGCCGCGGTCGGCGCGGCGGCCGCCGGCTCGAGCGAAACCTCGTCCCTCCACATCTGCTCCGCGAGCTCGTCGAGCGTCAACGGCTGGGGCGGTGCGAACTCCGGCAGGAATTCCGGATTGTCGGCGAGCTCGCGCTGCGGCACTTCGGCCGCAGAGAAGGGAGCCGCGTAGCCGGACCGCCTCATTGTCGGCGGCTCGCCCTGACCGACCGAGATCGGGATCTCCGTTCCACGGCCGCGGCGCGGCGCAGCGGGCGGCGGCGAGCGGCGCTTCGCGGCGGGGAAGAAGCGCGTGACCTTCGAGCGATCTACGCGCCGCTCCTCGTTGCGCTCCAGCTTGTGCAGAACGCTTCGGAACTCGACCGGGATCGGCCGGCCGTAGAAGAGGTGGAGCGCCTGCAAGAGACGAACTTCGGAGATCACGGCGGGAAGAATGGGCCGGCCGGTCAACGCCGAGACTTCGTCGACGGCGGCGAGGTTGGACGGGTTCTTGAAGGCGACGCGCGCGCCGCGGCCTTCGAAGGCGTACGGGATCGCCGCCAGACGGATGGCGGCGCGCTCCGGCAGGATCCGCACGATGTGGAGAGGCGCCTTCAGGATCTCGGCCCACGTCGCGTAGTCGCACCGGTGAATCGCCGAGAGCGCCTTCAGGAGACTCTCTTCGCCGAGCAGGTCGCGGTCGAGGAGAATCGTGCCGAGTCGGAACGGCTCGCCCGTGTTTCGCTGAAACCCGAGCGCACTCTGCACCGAACCTTCCGAGAGTACGCCCTCGGCCACGAGGAGCTCACCGATTCGGGGCATCGCCCGCTATTCTATTTCGGACCGGGGGGCGAGGCTAAGGCAGGTCGCGCAGGTCTTTCCCGGGCTTGAATCGGATGGTGTTGCCCGGGGGGATCGAGACCTCCACGCCGGTTTTCGGGTTTCGGCCGATGCCCCGCTTGCGGCGCTTGACCTGGAACACCCCGAAGCCACGCAGCTCGATACGGTCGCCGGCCCCCAGCGCCGAGCGCATGGCCTCGATGACCGTCTCCACGGCCGTGGCGGCCTTGGCCCGCGGGATCTGCGCGAGATCCACCACGCGATCCACGATGTCGGCTTTGATCATGGCTCCTCCGGGGTCTTCCTAAATTATATAACCTGCTTTTTCTTCAGTCGGATGGACGCCGCCAGGGAGGCCGCGGTGGCTCCGGCGAGCTCGCGGGCGAAGGTCAAGTCGGCGGGGGTGGCCCCCGTGGCGCCGGAGCAGTCCGCCACGAAGAAGGCCACGGTCTTTTCGCGCATCAGCACCGGCTGGACGACGCATTCCGCCGGCGATCCCCCGAGCGCTCGCGACAGGTCCTCGTGCCGGGGCAGCGGCGGGAGCGGGCCGAGGTAGAAGGAGCGGGAAAGCCGAACGTTCAGAAAGATGGACGGCTCCGACCAGGGGATCTCGAGGCTCTTGAGGGCGTCGGCGTCCACTTCGGGGCCCGCGCCGGACCAACCGGCCACTCCCTTCGCCTTCACGACGAAGAGGGCGTTACGCCGAAACCGCCGCCCCAGCGCGGCCAGCGCCGCCTCGAACACCGCATCGCGGCCGCCGGCGGAGGCCGCGAGGATCTCTTTGAAGTCTGACGGTTCGGGCATGCCCGATGGCCAGTTGACGGCAGGACCGGTCACCGTATCGCGCCACGCCGGGGGTCGGGTGGGGTCGGGAGGCGCTACGGCGCGCGGTTCTTCGCGCTTTGGTGGCCGTGCGGCCGGGGACGGGGACGGGATTTCCTCCCAGGCGATCGACTCGGCCTCCTCGTCGACCTCCTCGGGCGGCGGGGGAAGCCCGCCCCACCCTACCGCCGGGTCATCCCGGATCCTCCAGGTCTGCGGCAGCGAGCGGTCGTCGCCTTTCGACTCGGCGCTCGGCCGGGGATCCCCCGGCAGGTAGCGCTTGTCAGCCGAGAAGTCGGGGGGCGGAGGCAGGGGCTTTCGGATCGCCGAGGGCGCCGTGGGCCGTGAGAGCTTCTCGGCGAGGATGGCGAATCGCGGGGTGCGCCGCTCGCCGTAGTACCTCTCGAGCGCCTGGTACAGTCGGACCTCAGGTGCCACGGCGGGCACGATCTTCTTTCCCGTCACGAAGAAGAGCTCGTCGAGGATGCGCAGGTTCGCGGGATCGCGCAGCGCCACGCGGATGAAACCCTCGCCCAGCTCGACGGGGATCGCGGTGTGGCGGATCGCGAACTTCGCAGGCAGCGCGGCCGGGACGGTGGACGGCAGCGACGAAAGCGTCTTCCACGGAATGTACTGGCAACCGTGCTGCTCCGCCAGGCAGATGCCGACATCGTCTTCGGAGACCGAACCCCGCTCGATCAGGAGCGTGCCGAGCCGGCCGCCGGCGAAGTTTTGCACGGCGAGGGCCCGGTTGACGCTCTCCTCGGTGCAGGCACCGGCGCGCACGAGAAGAACGCCGAGTCGTGGCATGCGCTCCAATTATGGCGTACCGGGCGAGACCAGGAGGCGCTCGTCGCCCGGCGCCGTCTTCTCCCAGTACCGGGAGCGCAGGGACCGTTGCAGCCGCAGCGAGCTTCCGTCGCTGCGGTCCCACCGCGCGAGGCGGTGCGGAAAGGCCCTTTCGAACTCGAACGTGTCCCGGTGGTCGCCCCGGGAGAGTCGCACGCGGTAAACGCCGGAAGTGCCGGCCGGCCGCTCGACTTCGAGCCGGGCCTCCTCCACCGACGGGACCATCGGTTTCGACGTGAACAGGGTGTCGATCACGCGAAGACTTCCCGCGCGTGTCCGCTCGAAATCGAGCCCGCGCAGCGCGAGCGGCAGCGCGTCGTAGAAAACGGCCTCGTTCGGCTCGAGCCGGAGGTCCACGTCGCCCGGGGTCTCGAAGTAGGAGCGGATCTCGAGCGTCCCGCGGTCGGAACGCCACTCGACGAAACTGTTCCCGCACCACTCGTGGCTCGTCATCGTCAGCTTGACCGGCTCGAGGCGATCCGCGCCGGCGAAGACCGAGAGCATCTGCTGGTACGTGTAGAAACCGGTCGGGATCGAGCGGACGTGGTTGAGCTTCAGGACGCGGCGTGTCCTGGCGGCGCCGCCCGGATCGTCGGCCTTGACGAGCTTGTCCGCGAGAAGGTCTTCGGCGACGACGATGAGAACGGCGCGCGAGGCACGTGGGCGGCCGTACTTCACGTCGGTGGCCTCGTAGATGGACACTTCGGCCTGGCCGTCGTTCCAGAGCGGCGCGCGCCCGAAGCCCGGCTTCCAGACGACGGCATCCCCGGCGGGTGTCGCAACCAGGGCGGCGAGCAGAAGGAGTCGAGCGCCCATCGAGACCTCCTCGCGTGAGCCGGCGGCCCGGCGGCATCGAGCATACCCCGACGCGCCGTGCTAAATTGCGGCGGTGAAGCGTGTTGTCGTTTTCTCCGTCCTGCTCCTCGTCGCCGCCTCCGCGACGAGCGCGGGGGATGTCGCCGAGAGCCGCAAGACGTTCCTGGCGGCGCGCGCGGCGGTCACCGACGGCCGCTATCAGGAAGCCCTCGCGCTCTACCGCAAGGTCCTCGAGACGATGCCCGGGGATGCCGTCGTGCACTACGAATACGCCCTCCTGCTGCGGGACCTGAACGTGCTCGAGCAGGCGGAGGCCGAAGCGCGCGAGGCCGTCCGCCTGGACCCGGACCTCGCCGAAGCGCAGCGCCTCCTGGGTACGATGGATCTGGCGGCGGCAGAGTCGGACCCGAAGCGGCTTCCGGC
>JBASRI010000623.1:0-7268 GCA_049273755.1 Thermoanaerobaculia bacterium | reverse complement strand
AGCGGGGCGGCGCACCTACGCGATCGCCGTCGATCCGGGAGCGGGAGCGGCGCTGCGCGAGTACGCCCGCCGGCTGTCGCTCTTCGTGCCGCTGTCGAGCGTGGTTCTGGTGGTGCTCGCCGGGTTCTTCCTGCGCTCGGTGCTCAAACCCTACGAGCGCCTCCTGGAAGCGGCCGGCGAGGCGCCCGCGGCACCGCGCGAGCAGGGCGACGAGCGCAACTTCCTGGTGGCCCGCTTCGAGAGCACGATCGCCGCGCTGCGCCAGAAGGAGGGCGAGCTCGAGCGCCTCGCGCGCGCCGAGAAGGAACGCGCCGACGACCTGGAAACGGCGGCCCGCACGCTGTCGCGCAATCTTCCGACGGGCCTTTTCTCAGTCGACCCGTCCGGCCACGTCGTCGAGATCAACGAGGCCGGACGCGAGATCCTGCGCCTCCCGGGCGAGGGCCGCGGCGAGACGTTCGAGCGCGTGCTCGCCGAGTCTCCCGAATTCCTCGCGCTCGTCGAGGAGGTCCTGCGCCACCGCGTCGTGGCCGGGCGCCGCGAGGTGGCCTGGCGGCGGGAGAAGGAGGAGGAGCGCGTCCTCGGCGTGACCGCGACGCCCGTGGAGGGCGCCGACGGGCGCTTCCTCGGCGCCGTGGCGCTCTTCTCCGACTTGACCGAGATCCGGCGGCTGGAAGGCCGCGTGGCTCTGGCCCGGCACCTGGCCGACCTGGGGCAGGTCTCGGCCGGCGCGGCCCACGAGTTCCGCAACGCCGCGGCGGCGATCGACGGCTACGCGGACCTGGCGCTGCGGGCCGGCGACTCCGAGCGCGCAGCCGAATACGTGCGCGCGATCCGGCGCGAGGCTCAGGAGATGAGCCGCGTGACGAGCGACTTCCTCCTCTTCGCCAAGCCAGAAACGTTCTCGCCGGAGAGCGTGGACATCGAGGCGGTCGTGGAAGGCGCGATCGGCGAGACCGAGCGCGCGCACCCCGGACTCGCCGTGGGGCGGGACGGGGCCTTTCCCTCGGTCGGCGGCTCCGCGGTCTTGCTCCGCAGGGCGCTCGCGAACCTGCTCCGCAACGCCGCGGAGGCGACCCCCGAGGCCCGTTGGAAGGAGCCCGACGCGGTGGTCGTGGCGGCCGCCCGAGGAGTCGGCGAGGTCGCCCTCTCGGTGTGGGACCGCGGCCCGGGCGTCGACGCCGCGGCGCGCGAGAAGATCTTCCTGCCCTTCTACTCCTCCAAGCCCGGAGGCTCGGGCTTCGGCCTCGCGATCGTGGCCCGCATCGCCGAGCTCCACGGCGGAACCGTTGAGGTGACGGACCGCCCGGGTGGGGGAGCCGTGTTTACACTCCGGTTGCCGGGGTGAGACTCCGTAGGGGCGGGGCTGGGCCCCGCCCGGGCGGCCGCGAGGGCCGTCCCTACGAAACCGGTTTCTTCGGGAATGCGGCGATCATCGTCTTGCGATCATCGTCTTGAACGACTCCTTGTCGATCGCCCGGTCGAGGGCCTCGTCCGGCTCCACGACGTCGTTCTTGACGAGCTCGGTCAAGGACTGATCCATCGAGATCATCCCCTTGGACTTGCCGGTCGCGATCTGGTTGTTGATCAGCGCGGTCTTGCCCTCGCGGATCGAGTTGGACAGAGCGGTCGAGCCCAACAGGATCTCGAAAGCGGGAATCCGTCCGCCGCCCTTCTTGCGCAGGAGCTGCTGGGCGACGACGCCCCGCAGCACCTCGGCGAGCACGATCCGCACTTGCTCCTGCTCCAGGGCGGGGAAGGCGTCGATGATCCGGTCGACGGCCTTGGCCGCGGAGTTCGTGTGGACGGTGGCGAAGACGAGCAGGCCCGTCTCGGCGGCGGTCAGCGCCATGCGCATGGTTTCCAGGTCCCGCATCTCGCCGACGAGCAGGCAGTCGGGATCCTCGCGGATCGAGGCCTTCACGCCGTCGGCGAAATTCGACACGTCCGGGCCGATCTCGCGCTGCGTGAAGACGGACTTGACGTTGGTGTGGACGAACTCGATCGGGTCCTCGATCGTCACGACGTGGTGGGCCAGCCGCTTGTTCATGCGGTCCAAGATCGCCGCCAGCGTCGTGGACTTGCCGCTGCCCGTCGGGCCCGTGACGAGAATCAGGCCGCGCTGGACGGCATAGAGCCCGGCGATCGGAGCCGGAAGGTTCAAGTCCTCGACCGTGGGGACCCGCGACGGGATCAGCCGGAAGACGGCCGCCGAGCCGCGCTCCTGCCGGAAGAGGTTGACGCGGAAGCGGGCCTCCTCGCCCATCTGGTACGCGTAGTCCGCGTCGCCCGTGGCGTTGAAGGCCTCCCACAGTTTCGGCGGCGTGATCGGGCCGATCAGATTGTAGTAGTCGCCCTCGGTCAGGATCCGGTAGCGCATCCGCTCGAGCTCGCCGTCGATGCGGACCATCGGCGCACAGCCGACCGCCAGGTGCAGGTCCGATCCGCTGCGCTTGGGCAGGATGCCGAGGAAGCGGTCGATCCGGTTGCCGGAGGGGGCGCTCGCGGCGACGCTCACGAGGCCCCGCCTTCCTCGGCCGCGAGGAAGGGCTCGAAGGCCTCCTTGCGCTGGGCGCGGTCGTAGGCTACGCGCGGATCGATCGTGCCGTCCGAGACGAGTTGGAGGAGGGCTCCGTCGAGAAGCTGCATGCCCGTCGCGGAGCCGGTCTGCATGGCCGTCGGGATCTGGAAGGTCTTCGCGTCGCGGATGAGGCCGGCGACGGCCGGGGTGTTGCGCAGGATCTCGTAGGCCGCGACGCGCCCGCTCCCGTCCCGCCGCGGCAGGAGCGTCTGGGAGATGACGGCCTTGAGCGAGTCGGCCACCATCATGCGGATCTGGCCCTGCTGGTCGGGCGGGAAGGCGTTGATGATCCGGTCGACCGTGGAGGAGGCCGTCGTCGTGTGCAGCGTGGCGAGCACGAGGTGCCCGGTCTCGGAGGCCGTGATCGCGAGGGCGATGGTCTCCAGGTCCCGCATCTCGCCCACGAGGATGACGTCGGGGTCCTCGCGCAGCGACTGGCGCAAGGCCTTCGCGAAGGACTTCGAGTGCGCCGGGATCTCGCGCTGGTTGACCAGACACTCCTTGCTGTGGTGGACGTACTCGATCGGGTCCTCGACGGTGATGATGTGGCCCCGCTCGGTCTCGTTGATGCGGTCCACCAGCGCCGCGAGCGTGGTGGTCTTGCCGCACCCGGCGGCGCCCGTGACCAGGATCAGGCCCTGCGAGTGGGCGGTGATCTCCCAGAGGCTCTCGGGCAGACCCACCTCCGTCAGGTTGGGGACCTCGTAGGGCACGAGCCGGAAGACGATTCCCGGACCTCTGCGCTCGTAGTAGGCGTTGGTCCGGAAGCGGCCGAGCTCCGGATCCTTGTGGCAGAAGTCGAGCTGCCGCAGCTCCTCGAGACGCCCCGCGCGGCCGTCCCCCAGGACGGGCTCGAGCCACGCGCCCATCTGCGCGGGTGAGGAGGCGGGCAGCGGCAGGGGTCCCAGGCGGCCGTGTACGCGAAGCTGCGGCACGGTGCCGGTCGAAAGGTGGAGGTCCGAGGCGCCGACGGCCCGCGCGTGCCGGAGCAGCTCGGTCAGGGTCGGCTTCGGCGTCGCGGCGAAGTCGAGAGGCTCGAAGACTCTGCCGGCAGACCCCTGTGTCCCCGCGGCGCCGGTCCGCTCGGCCGAGAGCCGGGCCGCTTTCTCCTTGACGAGCGGGTCCGGGTCCACCTGCGCGATGTTCTGGAGCAGCGCCGCGACTCGCGGGTCCTGGATGTTGGCGAAGGCGTCCAGGATCTCCAGGCGCAGGTCCTTCTGGGCCTTGGCCTGCTTGTATGCCTCGAGCAGACCAGGCAGCGCCTTGGGCGTGCCCCAGACCCCGAGCGCCCCGGCCGCCGAGAGGCTGGACTCCGGGTTCTGCAGCATCTTCAAGAGGTGGGGCAGGGCCGACTCGTCGCGGATCTCCGCCAGGGCCAGCGCTGCGCGGTCGCGCAGCCACCAGTCCTCGCCGGAGAGGAAGCGGATGCAGTGCGGCACCGCCTCCGGCGACCGGATCGTGACGGCGATCGAGACGGCCAGGGCGGATTCTCCGGGGTCGGCGGAGTGGTCCCGGTCGAGGAACGCTCGGATGAACTCCGGGCCGAGCTCCCGCAGGGCGTCCACGGCCCGGTCTTTGGCCGGCCCGTAGGTCGTCTTGAAGGTGCGGAGAAACGCCGCGGCGATGTTCTTGGGGTCCTGCGTGGCGATGATGCGCGAGGCGAGCTGGCGCACCTTCGGGTTGGCGTCCGAGAGCAGCGGCAGGACCTCGTCGTTCCAGGTTTGGGACCTGGCCAGCAGCGGCGAGAGCGCCGCGATCGCGGCGTCCTGGACGCGGTGCGAGTCGTTGCGGCAGTGCTGGAGGAGTGGCTCGATCTGCGATTCGTCCGGATACTTGGTCAGCAGCTGGACCGCACGGAACCGCAGCTCCTCATCGTCGTCGTTCAAAGCGGCGAGCGCGATCAGGCCCGCGCGCGGAGAGGTCGTGGACTCGACGATCCCGAAGGCCTTCTTGCGCAGCGCCGGGGCGTTGGCCGGGTTCATGACGCGGGCGATCCACGGAAGGGCGCGCTCCGTCGGATTCCTTTTCAGATGGTCGAGGGCGGCGTGGACCACGACGGGGTCCGGGTGGGCGAGAAAGCCCTGGAGTCGCTCGAGGAAGTTCCCGCCGGCCAGCTGCTCCAGGGCCTGCATGGCCTGGCGGCGCACCGCCTCGGTCTTGGAGGCGAGATACGGGAACAGGGCCGTGGAAACGGCTTCGTAGGGATGGCGCTTCAGGAACGCCAGGCCGGCCTGGCGCAGCCCCACGTCCTGCTCGACGGCGAGCCAGGCGAAGTCCTCGGGGGAGAGCTCCGTCGCCGCCCCGACCACCTTCAGGAGCTCGTCGCGCTCGACGTCCGTCTTCCACTGCCGGGCCCGCAGCTTTCCCAGCAGAGCGTCCGCCGCGGACGCCTTTCGTTTAGTGGTCCACATGAGGGTAAGAGATGACGAAGTCAGTTTAGGGAGTGAATCGAAAAGAGTCGAGAGAAGAGAAGCACGCTCATGGAGGCCGTCCGGGCCCCCATTTGAGGGGCCGCTCGTGGGGCCCCTGGGTTGTTACCGAAAGTGACGAAAAGCGACGATGGGCGTTCCAACGCGGCCGTGGGCTCTCCAGGTATCTATTGTAGGGATTGGGCTTATATGGCGAGCGGGTACTCGGGCACGGGAATCGCTCTACATCGCCTTGCAATGGTCCCTTCGACAAGTCCGCGCCGGAGCCCTGGCTTCTCTCTGCTCGAGCTCCTGGTCGTCATGGCGATCCTCGCGATTCTCTCGCTCGCCATCGCGCCGTGGTTCGCGAAGATCGCGCAGCGCAACCAGGTCAAGAGCGCGGCACAGGAAGTTTCGATCACCCTCGCCGCCGCGCGCATGCGCGCGGTCAAGCGCAATCTCCCCGCCCGCGTGCTCATCACGCCGCCTACCGGCCCGAATCCCTGGAACCTGATCGAGACCTTCGAGCAGGTCGTGCCGACTCCGATCAAGGTCAGTGAGGTCCGGATGACCAAGCTCGTGAGCTTTCCGACGTCGGGCGTGTTCTACAACAACGCGAACCCGAACCAGGTCATCTTTTCGCCCGACGGACGCCTCACGGGAAGTCCAGGCGGCGCCGACCTGCACATCACGATCCTCGGCGTCACGAACTCCGGGATCAAGAACGAGCTCCCGGTGCGGGTCACGCGCTCCGGCTCGATCCGAGTCCTCAAACCCAACCCCACCGCAGGGAAACCGGACGGAACCGAATGGCACTGAGCTCTTCCTCCTTCCGCCGCAATCCCGAGTCGGGTCTGACGCTCGTCGAGATGCTGATCGCCCTGGCGCTTCTGGGCATCGTGCTGCTCGGCATCGCGCCGCTCTTCATCGCGAGCGTCAAGTCGAACTACTCGGCCAACGAGTACACCTCGATCCACAACCTGGCCCGCGACCGGCTCGAGCAGCTCATGAATCTTCCCGTGACGGACCCGCAGCTCTCGGCCGTCACGGCCAATTTCGCCAACGACCTTCCGCCCACCCTTCCGGACCCGGTGACGGGGATTCCGGTCTCGGTGGGTCCGAACCGGACCGCGCGCAATCCGCTCGTGCGGACCTACTCCGTGACGCACTTCCGGAGCACCCCTCCGCTGGTCCCCGGCAATGCCTACACGCTCACGCAGGTTGCGGCGGGTCAGCTCTACGACTTCAAGCGCATCGACGTGACGGTGACCTCGAACAACCCGATCGGGTCGGGCCTGGGATTCGGAACGCGGACGGCCCGCGTCTCAGGCTTCCTCCGCAACCCCGATCCGGGCACCAACGTGAACTGACGCCATGAAGAACCTCTTCCTCGATTTCAACTTCAAGCGCGGCCGCTCCCAGTCGGGCTTCACGCTCGTCGAGATGATCGTCGTCACGATGCTGCTGCTCGTCGCGATGCTCGGGCTTCTGGCCGTCTTCGACGCGAGCGCCCGCATCAACAAGAACGAGACGGACGTGGCCGACGCGCAGGGCGCGGTCCGCTACGGCCTCTACCAGATGACGCGCGTCATCCGGATGGCCGGGGCAGGGGGGCTGTACATCACGCAGGCCGTGCTGAACCACAACGACAGCGTTCTGGCCGGCATCACACCCTTGGGCGTCTCCTACGACAACGTTCCCAACGGCGTCAGCGTGGCCACTACGGCCGCCACCAACATCGCCGTGCGCCCCGGGACGGACATGATCGAGGTCCGGGGCGTCATCCTCTCGCCTCTGCTGGGCTTTGACCTGCAGACCGGCTGCAACGGCTGCACCGGCGTTCAGTCCGTCAACGTGCTTCCGATCGTGGGAGATCCCCTGATCGGGCAACACGTCAACAACGACGCCACACAGCGACCCCAGTTCGCCGCGATCGACAACTACACAGCGAGCGCCAGTGCGACACAGCCTTTCTTCGTCATCGTCGAGGACGGCAATACGGACCTGCACTCCGGCTGCTCGGACCCCAGCCCGGGTGGCGTCACGCGCTATCCCCAGCCGGTCTACAACGTCGGCGTGATCACGGCTCAGACGCAGCTGGTCTCGTCCAACACGTTCGGCCCCGTGGACTTCAACGCCTCGTTGGTGCCCCGGTTCAACACCGAGCTCCCGTCCAAAGGCGGCGAAAACGCGGTCCCGATCCAGAAGGTCCGGCGCGCCGGCATCATGGACGACATCGTCTTCTTCATCGGCCTGGACCCCGTGGCGATCGATCCGAC